>JBBABN010000007.1:0-30572 GCA_041657665.1 Minisyncoccota bacterium | reverse complement strand
TCTTGCGGTCTCAGCGGTCTTTACCCTCGACCAAGAAGCGAACATTCAGGATGTCTGGTTTGGCGAAACGGTTATCCACTCCAATAAACGCTTTACCTACGAAGAGGCACAAGAAGTACTCGACAAAGGCGAAGGGATTATGAGCGAAGAACTTTCTCTCCTGCTTAATCTATCGAAGAAAATCCGCGCGCGGCGCGCAGCAAAGGGTGCTATCGAATTCGACACCGCTGAAGTGAAGGTCGAACTTAATGCTGAAGGGAAGCCGATTGCGATTCATCTGAAAGAACGTAAAGCGACCAATCTCCTTATCGAGGACTTTATGCTTCTTGCGAACGAAGCAGTCGCGAAGCACCTCTCTAAACTCACAAATAATAAAGGAACAAAATTTGCTTCCCTGTATCGCATCCACGATGTGCCCGACGCTGACCGCATTGAGAATCTGGTGAATCTTCTGCGTGTTATGGGCTATCGGTTAGAGACCTCAGGCTCCGGTACCGTCACTGGCGCTGAATTAAATAAACTCCTCGAATCGGTAAAAGGCACTCCAGAAGAATATCTCGTGAAGACCGCAGCACTTCGCTCGATGAGCAAGGCCGTCTACGCGACGCGTAACATCGGCCACTTCGGCCTTGCCTTCGATTTCTATACCCACTTCACCTCGCCGATTCGCCGCTACCCCGACCTCATCATTCATAGGCTCATAAAGTCGCATGCCGGCGGTGATGAAATTTCTGAAAAAGAAATGAGCGAGTTCGACACGCTCGCGACTCACGCTTCTGAGCGCGAAGTTGCAGCTTCTGATGCCGAACGCGATTCTATTAAGATGAAGCAAGTGGAATTCCTTTCTGAGAAAATCGGCGAAGAATTCGATGCAGTTATTTCTGGTGTCACCGAACGCGGATTGTATGTCGAAGAACAAACGACTCACTCCGACGGTATGATTCGCATTAAAGATGTCGGGGATGATTATTTCGAATATGACGAAAAACATTATCAGCTTCTCGGTCGCCGCACGCATAAGAGTTATCGCCTCGGCGACCCTATTCGTGTGAAGCTCGCCGCCGCCCGCATCGCCGAAAAAGAATTGGACTTTGTTCCTGTACCAAACGCCAAATAGCTATCACTTCGCCACAGCGACGGCTTCGTCGAATTTGACGGACAATAACTTGGAGACACCATCGCTCCCCATCGTGACGCCATAGAGAATATTGGTGCGACTCATCGTCTCGCGATTATGCGTGATAACGATAAGTTGTGAGCGCTTCGCGAGATTCTCTATCATATCGCCATAGCGACGACTATTCGCTTCGTCGAGTGCTGCATCGGTCTCATCGAGGATAAGGAACGGTGGCGGATTCACCTGACTCATCGCGAAGATGAGTGCGATAGAAGTGAGTGCTCGTTCGCCACCCGAGAGTTGCATAAGAGAATGTACTTTCTTTTTTGGCAGACTGACCGCTATTTCTATACCGGCGTGTTGCTTTTCTTTTTCTGTTTCATCATCAGAAATTTCATATGTTCCCTCGTCGTCTGACTCCTCGGGATCTTCGCTCTCCTCGAGAACCAGACGCGCACTCCCGCCACCAAACATTAATGCAAAATATTCGTTAAATGATGCATTGACCCGAGCGAGTCCGTCGGAGAAATGCTTCGTGAGTTCTGTGTCGAGATCATGAATAAGTGCGCAAAGACCCGAAGCTGACTTCGCGAGATCATCGAGTTCTCGAGTGAGAAATACTTCGCGTTCAGAAACTTCTTTATGTTCTTGTCGGATGTCTTCACCCATTCCGCCCGCTTCTTCGAGACGAATCTTGGTACGTTCCAGAGAATGTTTACGATCTTCTTGCACCTTGCGTTCCTCTTGCGGCAGATCAGAAAGTGGTTCATAAGAAAGAGCTCCTGCACCAGCGAGTGCGAGCACTTCACCTTTATTACGTTCGAGTTCTTCTGCGAGAAGTGACAGTTCATATTCGCGCGCTTCGTTTCTCGCGACTTCGCCCTCTTCATGTGCTTTTTCTTGTGCCGCATCAAGAATACGTCGACGAATCTCACGGCCGGTTTCTTCGAATGCAACCATCGCTTCTCGTGCGCGTGCACGTTCCATTTCAGCTTTTTCAAGAGATGCAGACGTGAGCGTATATTTCTCGGTAAGTTCTGCTCGTTCTGTCTCGAGTTTTAATGCTGCATCTTCCTCTTCAGAAAAATAGTCGTCACGTGGTGTGTAATGTCGAGCGAAGAATATCTTTATCGTCGCACGAATCGCATCGAGCGCTGCACGCAGCGCATCAATGTTTCCATTCGCGACATTCTGAGTTTGTTTTTCTACTTCATCATGCAATGCTTCGATTTCTTCGCGCGGTACTTTGGCATACGGTTCTTGCGCTACGGTCACTGCACGACGTTTTACTTCGGAGAGCGCGCCTTCTATACGACCCATATCGCGTGAGAGTGTCGCACGCGCCGCCGAAAGTTCGAAGACTTCTTGTTCTGATTTACGTAGAGATTCAGTACGCTTTATAGTCTCGGTGTCCGCCGAATTTGGGTCTGCAATTCTGTCGAGTTCAGCACTTACCACTGCGAGACGCTCTGTTGCTTTCTGCTTCCTTTCCGCCACTTTCAGTTTTTCTTGAGCGAGATACGCGTCTTCAAGAGCGAAATAGGTCTGTGCAAGATTCGTCAAGTCAGTACGGAGCGCATCGGCACGTTCAAGCTTCTTAACCTGACTATCGAGAAAGCGCAGATGGGGTGCGAGTTCTCGTCGAAGAGAATTTATTTGTGCGATATTTTCTTCGGTCTTCTCGAGTTTTCTTGTTGCTTCTTGTTTCTTAAATTCATATACCTTAAGTCCGAGAGCGTCTTCGAGCATCGCACGCCGTTCGCGTGCAGAAGAAAGAAGAATGCGGTCTGCTTCACCCTGCGAAATAATGTGGTGACCGGTCTCGCCGATATTCGCGCCCGCGAGCAATTCTTCAATATCGCGAAGTCGTACGCGTGAGCCGTTAATGGAGTACTCACTCGTCCCGTCACGGAAGACTGCGCGCTCGATAGCAACTTCATCAAAATCAATTTTGAATACCCGACGGGAATTATCAAAAATAACAGAAACCGCTGCGCGATTCGCTCTTGGAGCCGTGTGTGAACCGTTGAAGATAAGATCCTCCGCGCGCTTGCCGCGCATACTCTTCATCGACTGTTCGCCGAGTGCGAAGCGGAACGCTTCGGCGACATTACTCTTTCCCGAGCCATTCGGGCCAACAATTGCGGTTGTCGCATTTGAGAAGTCCAAGACGGTCTTCTTGGCGAATGATTTAAATCCGACGATCTCCAGTCGCTTCAGCATTACTGCTATTGTATCAAATGAAAAGAGTTTATTGCGAATAACCATAGATTATTGCTTTTTGTCTCACGAGGAGCATACTTTACGAGTGAGGTTTTGATCTCACTGTTGCTCTTTGGTTTAACCCATAATTCAGTGGAGGTACCTATGGCTTCGGTCAGAAATCGCCCAACACGGGCACAGGAGTTGCTCGACCATGTTTTCGGAAAGAAGTATGTTTCTTTCGGTCAACTGTCTGTATCCGAGAGTAATGAACTCTTAAGAACCACGCTGCAAGATGTTGATTTGAGAGAACTGCGCGGGTTCAAACTCCTCAAGGATCTTCTGGTTTTACGACCAGGAAGTATCGTTTACGGGAGAGAGACCCCGCACACTCTGGATCTTGAAACCCTCGAGATGAGCGATTCGGTCTCGTTTTTAACTCATGGATTCGAAAAGATCTCCCTAGTAGATATGAACACTCATGTCCTTCGTCTGTATCGCTGGATATGGAACTGGCAGATAACATTCAAACGAAACGAATCGGGAGAAGAAACGGATGATAAAAAAGTGGCATCATCCTGGGGCAAGTCCGCATATCACTACAAAGGAAGCGGCGAAATCCTAGCCGTTCGGCGGCCCCACAACCACACCCGTGCGGACGAGAATCTGATCGTAATCAAATTCTGGTACGAAAAGATCCCACTTGAGGCAAGGCACACCATCACAAGAATCGAAGTGGATTACCTTCCTCTTAAAAACTTCCGCAAGCATTTCGGTTCGTTATATGCCCAAGCGGCTGTCGAACTCATCGGGGAGCTTAGAAGTGCCTATTCAAGCACAGCGAGCGAACTCAAGGCCCAGCTTACTTATACGGAACGTCGGGTCGCGGAGTTGGAGAGACTTTCTGGGGCAATAACATATCGATGAACAAGGTCTTTAATAGCAAAAACCACCGGAGTTTCGGTGGTTTTTTGTTTTTGCACCGAGAGGTTAAACCCCTCAGCAACTGAGGGGTTTAACCTCTCAAAATCACCATTGCATCTTTTTGAGTCCTGCTTCTGCAGCTGATTGTTCCGCTTCTTGTTTGCTCTGTCCTTCTCCGCGAGCGATTTCTTTAGTATCGATAAAAACACCAACCGTAAAGAGTTTTGCGTGATCCGGGCCTTCTTCAGAGAGCGTTTCGTAGCGAGGAGTCATACTACGTTTCTCTTGGGATGCCTCTTGAAATCGGCTTTTCGCATCTTGGTATGAACGCTTCGCGATTACTTCATCAATCTTGGTATAGAGATTCTTCGCGATAAATGCTTCAGCGCCTGCATAGCCTGCATCGAGATAGATAGCACCAATAATCGCTTCAAAGGCATCCGCGAGTATCACATCGCGCGCACGACCAATGTCCTTCGCTTCGCCTTTCGATAAAAGAAGATAGTCATTAATACCAATCGCTTGTGCGCTCTCCGCGAGTGACACCGTGTTGACGAGCGCAGCACGATAGCTGGTCAAATCGCCTTCTGGCTTCGCGGGGAATTTTTTAAAAAGGAAATCAGTAGCGGCGAGTTCGAGCACGGCGTCGCCGAGGAATTCCAATCGCTCATTATGACTGCCTGCATAGTCGCGATGTTCGTTGAGGTACGAGCGATGCGTCAACGCCTCTATAAGGAGGTTGATATCGTTAAACGAAACGCCAAGTTGTTTTGAAAAAGTTAAGAAATCAGGCATGAATGCTCGCATTATCGAGAAGTTTTTGCACCGCTGCAGTGACGATAGGGAGCATATCATCATAGAAATTAAGGTCAATGATGTCCTTCAAGCGGAACCATTTGGCGTCATCGAGCCCGCCACTCTTCTTCAAAACAATCGGTTCGAATTCGCAGGAAGCGAGATAGAAGGAAACATGCTTGCGCACCTTCCCTTTTTCCGGATGCGAAGCGACATATTCGTTCTCGCCAATCTGACCTTCTACTTTTACTTCGAGATTCAACTCTTCTTTAATAACACGCGCCACGCCCGCCGCGGGCGTGGCGTCTTGTTCGATATGACCTTTCGAGAGTGTCCATCTTCCGAATACATCGTGCACCAGCGCGAGATAATATTGCCCATCATGTTTCGTGTAGACAATGGCACCGCCCATATGTTCTATCGGTAGTTCTTCGCGTTTCGCCTTCTTTTCTCCCTGTTCATTCTTCCCTGGTTCGCCAAGCTCTTTATACACAGCACCAAGAACACCGTTTACAAAACGCCCACTCGAGTCACCACCGAAGGTTTTCGCGAGTTCGATTGCTTCATTAATAGCGACTTTCGCTGGTACTTGTACACGGTCAGCGAAGAGAAGTTCGTAGAGACCGAGACGAAGAATATTGCGGTCGATCGGTGCGATGCGTTCGAGCGACCATTCGGGTGCTGCTTTTTCAATAATTAAATCAATATCATCTTTCTTCGCGAGAACACCGAGCAAGAGTCGCTCCATAAACGGATGGTCGACATCATCGCCGCCGAATTCGGCAGTGTTACGCGCAAGGATTGTGAGGGTGTCCTTTTCGGATGCACCAGTAGTGTCCCATTCAAAGAGCGTCTGGAGGACAACAGAACGCGCTAGGTGTCGGTTCGCCATGGAAAGATCTGTAGCAGTAGTATAGCAAACGCCCAGGCGCAAGAAGTAAGGTGCAAGGGATAAGGTGTGCGTAACAAAAAAATCCCTTGCGGGATTTTCTTACATCTTAAACCTTGTCCCTTACACCTGTTTACACTCCGCCACCGAAACCGCTGCGCGCTTTTGGACGACTTGTTGCTCCAATCGCTTTCCCTTGAACTCCTTTAGAAACTTTCGCTTCTGCGTTCGCATGTTCTTCGGGCGCGTGTTCGTGCACATGCTTTGCTGTTGGCTCGGTATCAGGGCCCTTTACTTTTGTCTCTTCGCGCTTCGTTTTAACCTTCGGGGTGAAAATCTGCTTGCCACGATACATACCCGTCGCCTCATCAAGGCGATGTGGGAGGCGGAGATTTCCGCTCTCTTTATCCTTCACTATATTAGTGTTCTTGAGCGCGTGATGAGACCGGCGATTGCGGGTATGACCACTCGTATGGCGCATGCGTACTGACATAGGAAATACGCTACCATAGAGCGCTTAAAAAGGAAAGAAGTCGTCAATGCAGAAACGAACGGCGGTGGAGGGCGCAGGGGCCGTACTTTTTGGGCATTTCGTAATGTGCCTTGGTGCCGTAGCCCTTATGTTTCTCGAAACCATAGAGCGGATATTGCGCAGAAAGCTCGACCATTAATCGGTCGCGAACGACTTTCGCAGCGATAGAGGCAAGCGAAATAATCGGAATGAGTTCGTCGCCATTAATGATAGTTTCTTGTGCATATTCGACCGGCGCGCGAAGCGCGCCGTCGAGCAGAATGTGGAAGTCGGACTTCAACAGCCCTGAGGAAGTCCGGCTTCCACATTCTTCTGCGAGAGCATTCACACCACGCGCGAGCGCGCGGCACACCGCGAACACAATGCCCTTTTGGTCTATCGTTTCGGCACTTTCGAATTCAACTCTGAATCGCGCGTCGCCTCTGGCGACGCGCGATTCAAGCATCGCAAAAATCTCTTCCCTTTTCTTTTCAGAAAGTTTTTTTGAATCCGCGACACCGGGGAATTCTCGCGCGACATCAAATCCTTCTGGCACCGCGACCACCCCGACCGAGACCGGTCCCGCTAAAGGGCCTCTTCCCGCCTCATCGACTCCCAACATATATCTCATATTAATGAAATGATACAATTAATTTTGTTATGAAAAAAGATTTTTCGAAATGGTTCAAAGAGAAAACGGAAGTGTATAATGAAAAAACGAGGCCATTCTTCCGTAATGGTGAAGTGTGGTTTACTGCACTCGGGGAGAATATCGGCTTCGAACAGGATGGTCGCGGCGAGAATTACTTGCGACCGGTCGTTATTATTCGAAAGTTCAACAACGAAGTTTTTTGGGCGATTCCTCTGACTAAAAATAAGAAAAACGGGAAATTTTATTTTTCATTCATTCTGGTCGGGGAAACAAGCACGGCGATTTTATCTCAAATCCGCCTCGTAGATGCGAAACGCCTCTTTTATCGATTGGGAATTATGCGTGCTGAAGATCTTGCTGAAATGAAAAAGCGGCTTAAAGCATTACTGCCGTAAACCGCCTTTTCTCGTTGTTACCCCTTTCGGGGAGGGCCGAAGCCATTTGTATTGGTATAGTACTCCCTTGTTCTGTAAAGTCAAACAAGATGTGGGGATAACGCCCCTGCGTACCCGCAGGGTGGTATCATTAACCTAAATAATATGTATGCGCGCAAAAGTACTCTCTCTCTCTCTCGTTAGCCCTTGCGTCCAGTAGTGTATTCTTCATAGCGCCACTCGCCGCACAAGCGTCGCTCTATCTCCCTGGCGCTACCCTTAATCCCGACTGCGCCCCCACCGATTCAGTCCTTACCTGTGGCATTAGCACCACCGTCGCCTCTGGTACTGCTGGGCAGGTTCCGTATTATGCTACTGACGGTAGTGCACTCTCTGCCACTTCTACTATGACCATTCTTAGTAATGGGAATGTGGGCATCGGGACGACAGAGCCAGGGGAAAAATTTACTGTGAATGGCAATATAGAGATATTAAATAATGAGTTGCTTATAAAAAGTTCCATAGATACGACTGGTACACATCCCGTTCTCAATGTACAAAATAGTAGAGGAACAATAAGTTCGCCGACATACTTATTAAAAGGTGATGAAGTTGGAGCAATAGCATTTAGAGAAGGAGTAACAACAGGAGTCGGAGCGGGTGGGGCAGGTATATCTTTTTTTGCGAGTGAGAATTGGAGTCCTACTGCTCTTGGTTCAAATATAAAGTTTTTTACTACTCCGAATGGTTCAGTTACAAAAACAACTTATCTTAGTGTCTCTGATGCAGGAGTGGCTTCTTTTGGAGATGGAGTAAATATTAGGGGCAATGTCGGCATCGGGACGACGACGCCAGATGCACAACTTGAAATTATGTCAGCTTCCGCTGGAAATAATCTGAAGTTATCAAACTTAACGGGGACTACTTTGCTTAACGCCGTAGTTACAGAAAATATCGGAGTAAGTTTTGACGTTATGGATGGGGCAACGTCAAGGTATTTGGTCTTAAATCAATCCGGTGGCGAAGTCGGTATCGGGACGGCGAGTCCAACATCTCCATTGCAAATTTCTCATTCTGGAGCAAATCTAACAGCTTTAACATTAGGTGATCAAGATACTCCATCCAGCGACACAGGAATTTACATCAGAACAACAGGGATAGGGCTTATTTCCACAGCATCAGGGGGTGATTTACAAATCAACCCAGGAGGATCCGGGGCTATAGGAACAGGTAATGGTGTGAGAATAAAAAATAGCGGCAATGTCGGCATCGGCACCACTACCCCCACAGGCAAGTTGCAACTTGCCTCTGCCGCTAACACTCGTCTAACTTTAAGCGATACGAACGCGGGACTTGACGCCCAGCATTGGTTTGTTAATTCTGACAGCGGGAATTTCTCTATCGGGACTACGAGTGATAGTTTGTTGACTGATAATAAATATTTAACAATCAAAGGGAGCACGGGGAATGTGGGCATCGGGACTACTGGACCGGGACAATCACTTTCGATAGGAGTCGCTGCGGGTAAAATTGGTTTCGCAAGAGGTAGCGGCGGTGAGAACGGAACACTTGGATTCAAAGATACTTCGGGAAATGATAGATATGTGCTTGAGTTAAATAATACAAGCGGAAGCGGTGAGGTTAGAATAAATCAAAGTTCCGTCTCTTCTCCAGTTGGTATCACTTTCTATACTTCGGGGTCGGAACAGATGCGCATAAATAGTAGCGGCAACGTAGGCATCGGGACGACGACGCCATACGCACTTCTCTCTATTTCAAACTCCAAGACCACTGCCGCGAATACTCCACTCTTCAGCATCGCCTCCACCACTGGCGGCACCGCCACCACAACCGTATTCAGTGTGGCGAGCACTGGCGATGTGACCGTTAACGGTTCATCAGGAAGCACGTGTGTCATCGGCAACAGTACTGGTGCCACTATGTGTTCTTCAGACGAACAACTTAAGACCAACATCACCGTTATTCCAGATGCACTTGAGAGTATTGAACAAATAAAAGGCGTCACCTTTAACTGGGCAGATACAACGAAAAACCAGAATCAATTCATCGGTGTCATCGCCCAAGATGTGCAGAAGGTCTTTCCACAGGCAGTTGCGACACTCTCGGACGGATATCTCGCCGTTGACTATGGAGCGCTCGTCGCCCCGTTGATTGAAGCAGTGAAGGAAATTGGAAACATCTCTGGCGAATTCAAATCGAATCTTATCGCGTGGCTGGGGAATGCTACGAACGGAATTGCAGATCTCTTCGCAACGAATGGACATTTTTCAAACGAGCTTTGTGTCGGCGGAACTTGTATCACCGGTAGCCAATTACAGCAACTTCTACAAGCAAGCGGTCAACAAGCGAGCGCACCATCGATTGTCGAACCCATCGTAGATTCAACGCCACCACCCGAAACAGATACTGCATCATCCACTGATCCAATCGTAACCGACGATACTCAAGCAACAACCCCCACTTCGCTCTCCGCAGACGAAGAGCTTCGCGGGGCAAGCACAACACCAGACATAGCAACCTCTACGGATTCCACTAACCAATAATATATGCACCACATTTTCACTTTTATCAGCCGATACTTCCTCTGGATTCTCATTGTTGTGGCACTTGCCCTCCTCGCACTCGCTTTTGAAGGTGGCCGCTATACCGTCTATCGCGCCCATCCCGAGCTCTCGGGGGTGGAACAACAGGCCAATGAAGTTCTTAAGAAGGTCGGCTCGCTCATCCAGCTTCCTTCAGGAGAAACACCAACTATGGCGACCATCAACGATGCGGCATCTGCAAAGAAGGCGCAGCCATTTCTCGCGAATGCCTTAAACGGCGACATCCTCATCGTCTACCAGAATGCTGCCGAGGCACTCCTCTATCGTCCTTCCACTAACAAGCTCATCGCGGTGGGGCCCGTGAACAACACCGCAGAATCATCGCAGGTCTCCTTGCCTGCGCCAGAACCAACCCCTCAAGCCAACGATGCAACCAGCACTAAATCAAAACGATAATATCGCGCGCGTAATCGCGCGCGGTATGTTCCTGCTTTTCTTTTTCGCAGGCGCCTTTTCTGCTCACGCTTCCACCACAAATGGCTCTATCGACTCTACGCACAAGTATGCGTGGGGCGCTGTCTCTGGCTATGTGAACTTCGCTCCAGACAGGGGCGGTATCACCATTACCGACTCTGCTATCACGGGCTACGCCTGGAGCGCGAACACGGGCTGGATTAATTTTGACACTGCAGAGAGCGGCGTGACGAATAACGGCGAAGGCACTCTTGGTGGTTTTGCTTGGGACTCGAATGCAGGATGGGTCTCTTTTGCGGGTGTCACTATCGACTCCTCGGGACAATTCCACGGACAAGCAACCGGGGGTACGGTCAATGGCGCCAGTTATATAATCAATTTCGAATGTGCGACTTGTACCGTGACGACCGATTGGCGTCCTGCGTCTTCTCGTCCTTCTGCTGGCAGTGGCGGTGGCAGTTCAGCTCTTCCTCAAATAGTCACGACGGTCACAACCGTAACGACAGCTTCAGAATTTCCTCAAGAGAATGGAACGGCGAAAGAGAGTTCACCTCAGCCAACAGAGTCAAGCATATCCGGCAGAAACACCGAAGCCGTATCCTCTTCAATAGTCAATTCTTTAGAGAATGCTGTTTCTTCATCTGTCACACAAACAAAAAACATATTCTCGAATCTTATGTATAGCATCTCGTACTTCATTCTTTCCGTTTGGCATTTCCTTCTCACTGTTTGGCATTTCTTTTTCTAATTCTCTCATTCAAAAACAAAGAGTATAGTAGGGGTATATGGCGAGCCGATTCATCCATCTCCACACCCATAGCCATTACTCGTTTCTTCAGGCATTGCCGAAGATAGACGAGCTGGTCGAGAAGGCGAAAAAAGAAGGAATGGAAGCCGTCGGGCTCACTGACGCCGGCAATATGCACGGTGCTATCGAATTTTATAAGGTAGCAACCAAAGCAGGAATCAAACCAATTCTTGGCGTCGATGCGTATATCGCTCCACGCTCGCGTAGAGAGCCCGAACAAAACGCCGATGTACGGCGCTCACGCATCGTTCTTTTGGCCGAAAATAATGAAGGGTATAAAAATCTCCTCGCGCTCGTGACGAAATCATGGACCGAAGGATTCTCCGAGAAGCCGCGTGTCGATAAAGAACTTTTGCGTGAATATCATACCGGCATCATCGCACTTATTCCTTCTTTTGCCGGTGACGTCGCCCAATGTTTACGCGTTGGCGACACGAATGGCGCAGCAGCTGTCCTCGCAGAATTTAAAGATATCTTTGGTGCTGATAATGTTTTTCTTGAGATTACACACCACCCGAAAGTCGAAGGACACGAGGCGCTAATGCAAAAAATAATTACTCTCGCACGCGAGAACAATACGCCGCTTGTCGCTCAAAACGATGTTTATTATCTCGACCCGAGTGACCGTGAAGCGACCGAGATTATGCGCCGTATCCAGCACGGCGGGCGCGGCAGAAATGAAGATGAGGACTTCTCTTTCATTAGTGAAAAAACGGCTGAAAAATTATTTAAAGATACTCCGGAGGCAATCGATAATTCTAAACTGATTGCTGACCGATGTAACCTCTCTTTTGATCTCGGGAAATGGACCTTCCCCGCGGTCCCTGTCTCGCCAGGATTCGCGAATCACGATGAAGAATTGCGCGCGAAAGCGTACGCTGGTATTGTCACCCGCCATCTTGAAAAAACACCAGAAGTTACCGACCGTATCGATTACGAACTCAATATTATTATCACCAAAGGATTCGCGGTGTATTATCTCATCGTCGCTGACCTGCTCGCTTTCGCACGACGTGTCGGCATCTTCACTACCACCCGCGGTTCAGCAGCCGGCAGTTTTGTCGCCTATCTCGTTGGCATCACGAACGTAAATCCCCTTTTCTATAAACTCCCTTTCGAGCGATTCTTAAATCCTGAACGCCCGAAAGCGCCGGATATCGATATGGATATGGCTGATAATCGCCGCGACGAAATGATTGCGTACACGAAGCAGAAGTATGGCGAAGACCACGTCGCGCAGATTGGTACTTTCGGCACGATGATGGCACGTGCCGCGGTGCGCGATGTCGCACGTGCGCTCGGTCATTCTTACACCACCGGCGACCGCATCGCGAAACTTATCCCCATTGGCTCACAAGGGTTCCCGATGACTATCGATCGCGCACTCGAGCTCGAGCCAGATTTGAAATCCCTCTATGATGAAGATGATGAATCGCGCGAGGTTATCGATCTCGCGAAACGCATCGAGGGCTGTGTGCGCCATGTCGGTGTGCACGCCGCCGGCGTCGTCGTTTCTCCCACACCGATGATCGAATGGGCGCCCGTCCAGCCCGACCCAAAGGGCACCGGCAAACTCATCACCCAATACGATATGTATTCCATCACCGACGAATACGGCGGTGTCGGACTCTTGAAATTCGACTTCCTCGGCATAAAGAACCTCGCTATTCTCGCTGACGCCGTTTCGTGCGTGAAGCAAACGCAGAATATCGTCGTCGACATCGATAATGTGCCTATCGATGACCCTAAAACATTCGAGATGCTCGCGCGTGGCGAAACCGAAGGTGTATTTCAATTAAATGGTTCTGGTATGACGCGCTGGCTGAAGGAGCTGCGCCCGACCACGATTCACGATATTAACGCGATGGTTGCCCTCTATCGACCAGGACCTATGGAAACGATTCCCCAATATGTTGAGCGCAAACATAATCCGAAACTCATTCGTTTCGTTGATCCGCGTATGAAGGAGTATCTCGACTTTTCGTATGGTCTTCTGGTCTACCAAGATGATGTGCTTCTCACCGCGATTAAACTCGCCGGCTATTCATGGCTTACCGCAGACGTGCTGCGCAAGGCGATGGGTAAAAAAGTTCCTGCGATTATGCAGGCAGAAAAAGAAAAACTCATCAAAGGTTTTATTGAATACGGAAAAATCTCCCCAGAAAAAGCAGAAAAAATTTGGCTGCTTATCGAACCCTTCGCCGCCTACGGATTCAACAAGGCCCACGCAGCGAGTTACGGTAAAGTCGCCTATCAGACCGCCTATATGAAGGCAAATTATCCGGTCGAATATCTCGCTGCCCTTCTTACTGCCGACTCGGGTGACACTGAACAAATCGCTATTTTCGTCGCCGAAGCAAAACGAATGGGTATTTCTGTACTGCCACCGGACGTCAATGAGAGTGGCAGCAACTTCACGGTGGTGCATACACAAACGGGAGAAGAGGGAATTCGCTTCGGTCTCTCATCCATAAAGAATTTTGGCGATGGCATTTCTGAAGCTATTATTTCAGAACGAAAAAATAATGGCCCCTTTAAAACACTTTCTGATTTTCTCTCGCGTATCGGAACAAAAAACCTTAATCGCCGTTCACTCGAATCGCTTATTAAGTGCGGCGCACTCGACTCACTCACCCCGCCAGACAACGGGCGCGGCACTCTCCTCGAAAATATCGAAACAATGCTCTCTTTCCACCGCGAAGCGACTGCGACTGCGCCCCAGGATTCTCTCTTCGGCACCCTTACTGCACCACCACTCGTCCTTCCTCCCGGTAAGCACAGCTCGCTTCTCGACAAACTCTCATGGGAAAAAGAATTACTCGGCATTTATGTGAGCGGACATCCGCTCGATGCCTATGCGAATATGACCGAAAAAGCAAAACTCTCTATCGCAAAAATTAAAGAAGAGCCGCGCGCAGGAACACTACTTATCCTGCCAGTACTCGTCGTATCAGTGCGCGCTATTCTTACTAAGAGTGGCGAGAAAATGGCATTTCTCAAATTGGAGGACAAGACCGATTCAATCGAGGCAGTTCTCTTCCCGAAACTTTTTAAAGAACATGGGAGCGCCGTTGTCCCGGGCGCTTGTCTCCTGGTGAAAGGCAAGGTCTCAGTCAGAAACGGCGAACCCTCAATCGCGATTGAAGAGCTCAAACTGCTCTGAAATGTGCTATATTCTGCTTATATGGCTTCAATTGAAGAAAAACGCCACACACTCGCTCACCTACTTGCCGCTGCGGTTATAGAACATTATCCACACGCGAAGCCAACCATCGGCCCCATCATTGAAAACGGTTTTTATTACGACTTCGATTTTTCAGAAGGAAAGAAGCCGGGCGAAGATGATTTTGTGATACTTGAAAAATCAATGCGTGCGTTACTCCCTTCTTGGACGAATATGCACGAAACAGAAGTTTCGATACAAGATGCACATGACCGTTTCAAAGATAATTTGTTTAAGACGGAGCTCATTAATGAAATTGCAAACAAAAATGAAAAAATAACGCTTTATACTGCTGGCAATTTTACCGATCTTTGCAGTGGAGGACATGCTGAAAATCCGGCAAAAGATATTGCTCCTAATTCATTTTCTCTTGATCGTGTCGCAGGCGCCTACTGGCGTGGTGACGAGAAGAATCAGATGCTCACGCGAATTTACGGTCTAGCATTTGATACAAAAGAAGAGCTTGATACCTATCGCGCGCAGCGCGAGGAAGCCAAGAAACGCGATCATAGAAAACTCGGCAAGGAATTGAATCTGTTCCATATAGACGACTTGGTTGGATTAGGATTGCCGCTCTGGCATCCTAAAGGTGCCTTGTTATGGCGTATCATTGAAGATTTTTGGTATGAAAAACATTTGAAAAATGGCTATTCTCTCGTGCGAACTCCGCACATCGGTAATCGTGTGCTTTGGGAAACCTCCGGACATTGGGGGTTTTATAACGCTTCTATGTATCCTCCAATGGAAGTCGGACAATCGCTTGAAGATCGCCAGCAAAATAAGAAGACGGAGAACTCTGAAGAATATTTGCTCAAACCAATGAACTGCCCATTCCATGTTCAAATCTACAAAAATGATAAACATTCTTATCGCGAATTTCCTAAGCGATGGGCTGAATGCGGCACAGTTTATAGATATGAGAAAAAGGGCGAGCTTTCTGGCCTAACTCGTGTTCGCGGCTTCACACAAGATGATGCTCATATAATTTGCCGAACTGATCAAGTTGAAGATGAATTGGAGCAAGTTATTGACTTCATCTTGTTTATGTATAAATCATTCGGTTTTGATATAGATAAAGTAAAGGTCTACCTTTCCTTACGCGATCCTAAAAATAAGAACAAATATGCAGGAAATGATGAAGGGTGGAAATTCACAGAAAATATTTTACGAAATGTGGCCAAAGAGAAGAAACTTGATTTTGTCGAAGAAATAGGCGAAGCGGCATTTTATGGTCCAAAACTAGATTTTAAAATAAAAGATGCTTTGAATCGCGAATGGCAATGTTCAACCTTGCAATTTGATTTTAATTTACCGGAAAGATTTAAGATGTCTTTCATAAATAAAGAAGGTGACGAGGAGCAACCATTTATGCTCCATCGTGCTCTCTTTGGTTCATTTGAACGTTTCATCGGTCTTTTAATTGAGCACTATGCAGGCGCATTTCCTCTCTGGTTAGCTCCGGTACAAGTAAAAGTTTTGAGCGTATCTGAAAAGCACACAAATTACGCAAAGGAAGTTGTTGAAGAACTTAAAGACACAAACATTCGCGCTGAAGCAGATGATGCGAACGAATCACTCGGTAAGAAAATCCGCGAAGCAAAATTGGAAAAAATTCCGTATCTCATTGTTGTCGGCGACGCCGAAGTTACCGCAAAAACAATCTCCGTAGACAGCCGCGATAATGGAAAGTTGGACATCACCTCTCTTACTGACTTCATCTCCCGCGCAACTTCAGAAATCAAAGAGCGAAAATAGGGAATTCAAAAAAGGGAAGTCAGACTTCCCTTTTTATCTACAAATCCACGGTCGCCATTTTGGCGTTTGATTGGATGAATGCTTTGCGTGAGGCGACATCGGTGCCCATAAGAATATCGAAGATACGATCAGCTGCCTCAGCGTCCTCAATATGCACACGCTTCAGCACACGCCGTTCTGGATTCATCGTGGTCTCCCAGAGTTCGCTCGGATTCATTTCGCCGAGACCTTTGTAGCGCTGAATATTCACTTTCACTGATTTCTTTGTTACCACCTTTTCTTCCTCTACTTCTACTTCTTCTGGCGATTCTGCAGATTCTGTTGGTTCATCGCCCGCACTGATTTCCTGAACTTCGTCCGCTGCGACACCAAGCTCTTTCAGCACTTCTTCTTTTTCTTTATCTGAATAGGCATACGCCATCGACTTCCCTTTCGTTATTTTATAGAGCGGTGGTTGAGCGATATAAACAAAACCTCCTTCGATGATTGGTTTGAAATGACGATACAAAAGCGTCAAGAGTAGTGTGCGAATGTGCGCACCGTCGACGTCAGCGTCGGTTGCGATAATAATCTTGTGATAACGCAATTTCGAAAGATCAAATACGTCGCCGATGGCAGTACCCATCGCGACGATAAGCGCACGAATCTCGACTGAAGCGAGCATACGATCGATACGCGCACGTTCTACATTAAGAATCTTTCCGCGAAGCGGCAGAATCGCTTGGGTGCGACGATCTCTACCCTGTTTACTCGAGCCACCGGCTGAATCCCCCTCTACAATAAAGAGTTCTCCCTCTTCAGCACTCTTGGTCTGACAGTCAGCGAGCTTCCCCGGAAGCGTCATTCCTTCCAAAGCGCCCTTACGCAAAACAGAATCCTTCGCCGCTTTCGCCGCCTTACGCGCCTTCAGCGCGAGCAGCACTTTATTAATAATCGCGCGTGCATCGTCGGGATTCTCTTCGAGGAATGCTGCGAGAGCTTCGCCGAAAACCGTCGCGACAGCGCTCTGTGCCTCGACTGAGCCGAGTTTGCTCTTCGTCTGCCCTTCGAACTGAATCTCAGGAAGCTTCACTGAGACCACTGCGGTAATACCTTCGAGCACATCATCGCCCGTGAAATTTTCGTCCTTCTCTTTCAAGATATTTGCATTCCTTCCGTACGTATTCAGAGAGCGCGTGAGTGCGGTCTTAAAGCCGGTGATATGCGTGCCGCCTTCGCTGTTATAGGTATTGTTTGCGAATGCGGTTATACGCGGTGTGATGTCATCGACATACTGGAACGCCACTTCGACACCGACATTATCCTGTTCGTGATCAATATAGAAAATGTTTTTATGTACCGGCGTCTGATGTTTATTATAGAAAGCGACAAGCGACTTTAATCCTCCTTCGAAGTAGAAAGTCATCGACGGCACGCCGAGCGACTGATCGCGTAGAAATAGTCCTTCGACTCCGCTCAGGATCTTCGCTTCGCTTCGACGCGCATCAACGACTGAAACACGAACACCTTTTATCAGATACGCCTGCTGGCGCACATGCGTAATAATTTTTTCCAAATCCAATTCAATGCCTTCTTTAAAGATAACTGCATCTGGTTTGAAGATAACAACAGTGCCGTGCTCTTTACTCGTGCCAACCTTTTTTACCTTCGCGAGTGGCTTACCGATCTTATATTCCTGCACATGCATTCCGCCGTCTTGGTGCACGACGACCTTCGTATGTTCAGAGAGCGCATTCACGACCGATGCGCCAACGCCGTGGAGACCGCCCGAGACCTTGTACGCTTCATTGTCGAATTTACCGCCTGCATGAAGCGTCGTCATAATCGTCTCGAGCGCCGAGACCTTCGTCTTTGGGTGAATCCCAATCGGAATGCCGTTGCCGTTGTCCGCGACGCGCACATAGTTGTCCGGCAGAAGCGCTACCTCGATATCATCGCAGCGATTCGCCATCGCTTCGTCACGCGCGTTATCGAAGATCTCCCAGACCAAGTGATGGAGCCCATCGGGACCTGTCGTCCCGATATACATGCCCGGGCGCTTACGCACCGGCTCAAGCCCTTCGAGGACAGTAATAGATGAGGCGTCGTACGCCTTCTTTTTAGGTTCTTTTTCAACGCTTTTAGCCATAAAAATAGCCGATTTTCGGTTATTTCTAGTATAGCATAAACCAGTGCATTTTTCTCCTCTGGTATTGGGCAAAAATGACTGCTCTGTGGGGCTATTGACAAATATAGCGACATAGTATATGATGTACTAAGTTAGTAGTTCTTCGTAATTCACCGCTCTGCCAGAAGGTAGGGCAAAAAATCAACGGAAGAGAAAGAAGGAGTAGTCAGATGAGAAAGTTCCTCGCGATTATCATGTTGGTAGTTATCGCTGCCATCGCCGGTCTCGGATGTGCAAACAACCCGACCGGACCCAGTACCGAAACCAATGGAAGCATAATTGTCTTAAAAAACGATGCTTTAAGTGACGGAACAAACGCAAGCCCAACGGGTTACCCAGGTAACACCCAGATGCAAATCGGTTCTTTTGTTCTGATGGCTGATCAAGACAAAGTTATCAGCCAGATAACGTTGTCAGATTATGACGCAATATCCACACTTGGAGATAGTTTCCAAAATTTGTCTCTCGGAAGTGGGTCGCTGATATTGAGCTCCATAAAAAACAAACTCAATGTCTCGACAGGAAAGTACGTCTTCGTGTTGACTCCAGCAATAAGATTGATACCCGGAGAGAAGTTCATCGTGAATGTTTATGTGGACATATTGCCGAATGCAGTACAGTCGGGCAATATTCACGGGGTGCGATTCTACTCTGTAACCACAATCGATGGAACAGGTCAGGTTGGAGAATATAGCCGACCCTTCGAACTGCAATCGATATATATCGTTCCTCAACAGAAAGGATGAGGGACGAAAAACCCCAGGTTAGCCAATCGGCTGACCTGGGGTTTATCATTTTTATAGTAATTATGGAAGGTATTGACAAATAGTAATAAGAGTGATAACCTGCAAGCAGAAAACAAGAGTAGTTCTGTCACATCACAATCAAGTAACAGAAAGGCGGTTAGTGGTGAAAAAAGATACATCCCGCAGGCTGCTGTTTTTTGTTTCTTCGTCAGTGATTATAATAATCGCTGCTATCATTATTTGTTTCATCAGCAAATAAGGAGGAGCGACCATGAGGAAGAACCCCGATGTTCCTTTCGAGGATTTGTCGCGACAAGAAGAAACGGGGGAACTGATCCCCGTTAAATCGAGAGGTCGCGTTGTCAGATGCGCCAAAAGAATGGCGCACAATCGTGACGAAATGCACTTCATTCGCCGTAGCAATGATGGAGATTTTCCGTCGCAACAATGACGGATGAGTGAGATGGATTCGCAAGGAGCCCCCGAATGTCAGCCGACATTCGGGGGCTATTTTTTTATTAGCGAACTTCGTATTTCTTTTCGGTAAGTGCTTCTGTGATTTTTTGCATAATCGTATTTACTTCGTCATCAGTGAGGGTTCGATCGAATGATTGGAATACGAGGCGGAAAGCGAGCGAGGTCTTCCCTTCTTTCTCGAAGCGGTCAAACTGGTCGAGACGAATCAGAAGCTCCCCCGCATTTTCTTTAATGATGGATATCGTAAGTCCATCATCGGCGCCGCTCGGCAGCCAGAGCGCGATGTCGCGCGTAATAAACGGATAGAGAGAAAACGGTTTATACGCGCCAAGATGATACCGTTTCGGTTGATACTTTTCATCGTCCTGTATCTCTGGTAATCCGGGTACTGGCTCTGATGTTTCAACTGCGAGTTTCTCGCCGTCTTTGGTAAAGATAGTGCCGATTTCAAAGAGCTTCGGCTTCTCGTTTGGTGCGAGCACCAGCGGAGCATACTGTTTTGCTTTTTCAATCGCCTCTTGTATATTTTCATCCAAACTTTTACGCAACGCCGGTTTTGTTTTATCCAATGGATTGGCGAGATAGACATCGCCTTTTTTTGCGAACGACTGCGTGGATATTTCAGTGAAGCCTTTCTCTATCAAGAAATCTTTTATTTTCTCAATTCCGCGATACCGCGCCTGATCCGACACTTTATTGGTTGAAGGAAGCTCTGTCGCGGGAACCCGATCATAGCCGAGTATCTGTCCGACTTCTTCTGCAATGTCCTCAGGAATCTCCAAGTCAGAACGGTCAGACGGCGGTGTGATGAGAAAAACATCGCTTTCAGAACTGACACCGAAGCGAAGCCGACGGAAAACATCCTCTACTTCGTCTCGAGAAAAATCAGAACCGAGAATGCCGTTGATGCGCGCGAGCGAAATCCGTATTGAAATGCTCGCGGGGGCTACTTTCGGCGCATTCTTCAGCGGCAGGTCCAAAATAGCCGAGAGTTCTGCCGCGATGCCGGCTTCAGTGGAACAGTCCGACATGCGATTCGGTAAAACTTTTACATCAAGCACACCGCCTTCAATGCTGTCTATCTCGAACACATGAAAAGTGAACGCATTCGCGAGTTCGGCAATGTCCGGCAAAGGGGTTTCAAAATATTTCTGCAGTGATTCTCGCGAGATTTTCATACCTTTTTTTCGTCACCTGTCTGCGCAGGCAGAAACCCGTACACAAATCGAATATCGCCAGAATGGAAGAGGCGCACATCCGGAATACCGTATTTCACCATAAGCAATCGTTCCAATCCACCACCGAAAGCGAACCCGGCAACTTTTTCCGGATCCAGGCCGGCAGCACGAATAACATTCGGATGGAACATACCGGCGCCAGACACTTCAAGCCAGCGACCTTCTTTCCCGGGCGGAACAAACCATACATCCACCTCCACTGACGGCTCAGTAAATCCAAAGAAGCTCGGACGAAAGCGAATCTTCGCATCTGCGCCGAGATACTCGCGATAAAAGCGCGTAAGCGTCCCTTTAAGGTGTGCAAGGGTCACCGTACCGAGCGTGCCGACCGCAAATCCGTCGACTTGATAGAATTGTGCCTCATGTGTCATATCGGTCGCTTCGTTGCGGAAGACCTTTCCTGGACTGATAACGCGAGCTTCGACACCACCTTCTTTCGCGAGATTTTCAAGCGCGCGTATCGACACCGAAGTGCAGTGCGTACGCAATACTTTATCTTTTTGGTCTTTGATCCAGAAAGTGTCCTGCATGCTGCGTGCCGGATGATTCGGCGGGATATTCAGACCGGTGAAGTTATGGAAATCGTCCTCAAGCTCAGGCCCCTGTGCAACAGAAAAACCCATCCGACCGAAGATGTCGGCAATCTCGCGTATTGCTACAGAAATAGGATGAAGTCGCCCTTCGTGCATATTCAAATACTATACCTCAATTGTGCAGGTAGAAAAATACCCCCTATCTGCTATACTTGGGCCATAATTATGGCGTGGGGTCCTGATGTATATATCTATCCATTTATCTTTGTAGCGCTCTATTTTGAGTCGTTCTTGCTCGTAACCTTTCTTTCGAAGCCGGCACGCGCGCGCCGAATAAAATCTACTAAACTTTCTACGCCGAATGTTGCGATTATTGTCCCTTGTTGGAACGAAGAAACCACCATCGCTGGAACAGTCGAGTCACTGCTCGCACTCGAATACCCGAAAGAAAAACTCTCTCTTATTCTCATTAATGACGGCTCGACTGATGCCACACCATCCGTTATCGATCGCTTCGCTGAACACCCACAGATTACTACCATCCATAAAGAAAATGGAGGGAAGTTCACCGCGATGAATATCGGTATCGAACATGCGAAAGATGCCGAACTTATCGGCTTTCTCGATGCCGTCGCGCCTGATTCTTTGCGCGAGGTTGTTGCCGCCTTCGATGAGCCAGGTATCGCAGCAATCACGTCGTCGATGTCAATCCATAAACCGCAAACATTATTTCAGCGTATGCAGTATGCGGAATATTCTCTCTCTATAACACTCCGCCATGTCTTTGCATCGATCAATGGCCTTTATGTCGCTCCAGGACCTTTCTCATTCTACCGACGTACGATTTTCGCTGATATCGGTATGTTTAAGCATGCTTATCTCGCAGAAGATATGGAGATGGCAATGCGTATCCAGCGCGCAGGAATGAGCATCGGTAATGCAATCCGCGCGCGCGTGTATACCAAAGGTCCTTCCACATTCCCAAAGCTCCTCACCCAGAGAATCCGTTGGACCACGGGATTCTTGCGCAACATTCTCTTCGATTATCGTGACCTGCTTGGTAATAAGAAAAATAAGGTTCTTGGCATTCTCGTCTTGCCATTTGCCATCTATGCAGTTATCGCGGGCATCTCCCTCTTTTTCTACGGAATATACCAGACCATTACCCATGGTCTCCATACTGTTTCAATGATTCAAACAGTACCACTTTCTTATCTCTTCTCGTGGCATCCGTTCACTTGGTTTTATCTCCCTATAACTATCCCCACACTCCTTGGTGCAGCGCTTATGCTAAACGTTTTTATTTGGATGATGCTAGGGAAACACCTCTCGAAGACGCCGGGTAAACTCGCACTCAACGTCGTTATATTCATCGCACTATACGGCATCGTCGCACCAGTCTGGCTCATACGCTCAGTATCCGATGTAGCACTCGGAACCCGCACGCCGTGGCGCTAATACATTAATACATAACGTATGTCTATTGTTGCTCGTAACGCCCTTATAGCTCTCGGTATTACCGCTGTTATAGCCGGTACGGTGATGTATACCGTTAGTTATCTGAACCGTGCACGCATTACCGAACTTTCTGCAATAGAAAATCAACTTTCTATCGACACTCTTTCTCTTGAAACACAGTTTTCTCTCCTCGAATCAGCTCCTTGCGACAGCGTCGCATCTTCGACCACACTCACCAGCGAGCTTGCAGATCTCGGCGACCGCCTCGCTTACACTGAAAACCAGCTCGGTAAGAATGATACGCGAGTAATACAATTAAAGAGACAGTATTCGTTGCTCGAGATACGTGACTATCTTATAACAAAAAAACTTGCAGCAGCCTGTGGTACAAAGCCAGTAACTGTTCTCTATTTCTATAGTAATACGGGTGACTGTAACGACTGTGACCGAGCTGGTTACGCACTCTCATACCTCCACAATACCTACCCCGCGTTGCGTGTGTATTCCTTCGATTACAATCTAGATCTTGGCGCATTAAAGACTTTCATCACGGTAAATAAAGTGCAGGGAGATCTTCCCGCTTTTGTAGTGAACGGCAAACATTTGTACGGTTTTACTTCACTTGAAGATCTCGAAAAGATTTTCCCAAAGGGTGCACTCTCCACCACGACTGCGCCGCAGTAAATTCGAAAGTTTAAAATTTTAAATCTAGTGCTTGTTTCGAATTTCGGATTTGGTGCTTCGTGCTTTTTAAGGAGCCGCCTCCCAGACTCGGACTGGGGACCTTCGCTTTACAAAAGCGTTGCTCTACCAACTGAGCTAAGGCGGCAATTGCTACTATTAGTTAGTTTCCTCCCAATATATCAGGAACTTTCGGATGTGTCGCCTTAAGGCTTCCTTTAAAATCCGATAGGGTTTTAACAAATTCACGCGCATTCTCTCGTGGCATCGGATCAATCGCATGTTGCATATGCAGATGTCTGACTACACGAGTAAGAAGTCGCTCGACCGCACGTACCGTCTGAAGAGAGAGATGTACGACCTCTTGCGCGATACGGTGCGAGATATGATGAACTTCTTCACGCAAGAATGCTGCAAAATCAACATGCGCAATAATGAATTCAATACGCGCAACCTGTTCGTCGAGACGGGCGCGCCCACGCGCGAATAAACGAACATTTCGTCGCATCTCATAATCAGACAGCACGAGAAAGCCGATAAAAAGAGCGAGCGCAACAAAGATGAAAATAAGATACTCCACAGCAGTTAGCGAATAGAGATGCGCACGAAGCGACTTACTTCTATACGTTCACCAAATTTCTGTGTCGCTTCATTTAAGAGATCGAGTATCTTCTTATTTTCATCCTTAATGAAGGGTTGTTCGAGAAGCACCTGGTCCTGGAAGTAGCTCGAGAGTTTCCCTTCGAGAATCTTTTCTTTCATATCGTCTGGCTTGCCAGCTACTTCTTTCTCGAACACAGCCGTTGCGGCCACTCTGGCTTCGTCTGGTATCTCTGCGACTGTCGCATATTTTGGATCAGTCGCAGTGATCTGCATCGCAATCTCACGAGCAAGTGCTACAAACTCTGGATTCTTAGCAACGAAATCCGATTCACAAGAGAGAATTACCATCGCACCAATAGCCCCATCATGAATATAACTTCCTAGAATACCCGCTTTGAGGGTGCGCTCTGCTTTCTTCTCAGCAGCTTCAGCCGAGCGCTTCTTCAGAATGACTTCTGCCTTAGCAAGATCGCCCCCAGCTTCTTCAAGAGCTTTTTTGCATTGCATAACGGATATACCCGTCATTTCTCGTAGTTGTTTGATGATGTCAGTGGTGATTTCCATAGAATGATTATCGCACACATTTATCTCACTATACTATACCGTTTGTCCTTTTTGAAACGCGTCGGTAAGTTCTTTAAGAATAAACTTCACGGTCTCACGAGAGGTGTCGTTCGCGACGATTGGATACAACGCATCTCGTAGATCACAGTCCGAACTCATAATAGCGATGATGGGAATGCCTGCATCATTCGCCTCTTTGACTGCATGCTTTTCATATTTAGTATCGACGACAAGAAGTGCATCTGGGCGCTTAGTAAGTGTAGTGATGCCATCAAGTCGTTCACTCAAACGTGTCTTCTCACGATCAAGCTTCACGAGCTCGAGCTTTGTGTGTTGTTTAGCAAGTGCAGTGAGAGATCCACTCTCTGAGAGCTCTGCGAGTCGGTCTACACGCTTCTTTATTTCGCTCCAGTTAGAGATAGTGCCTCCGAGCCAACGCGAAGCGACAAATGGTGCCGAAACCTCTTGGGCCGCCTTCTTTACGAGCGCTGCAATCTCTATCTTCCCGCCAACAAAGAGAACCGTCTTCCCTTCCTTCGCGAATGCTCCCATAACGGTCTTAGCGGCCTCGAGCTGGTCAGCGGTCTGTACGAGGTCAATAATCTCCTGTCGACCCTTAGTTCCCACGAGAAATGGCTTCATAGAGGGGTGTCGACGACTCTTCACCTGCGCGAAATGCGCCCCTGTATCAAAGAGGCGCTTCCATTCTGCTGTCGCAGTTCCATCAGTCATTATTCAGCTACTTTACCTGAATCACGCGACAGATGCAAGGCGGAGTGCCTCGACAATATCGTCGATGCCGCCGGCGAGAATCTTCGGCAGGTTATGCCACGACTTCTGAAGACGATGATCCGTCACTCGGTCTTGGAGATAATTATAGGTGCGAATCTTCTCTGAGCGGTCGGCAGTGCCTATCTGTGCCTTCCTTTCTGCTGCGTGATCCTTCGCCTCTTTTTCTTCCTGTAGCTGTTCGAGTTTCGCCGAGAGAATCTGCATCGCCTTCTCACGGTTCGCGAGCTGACTACGCTCCGAAGAAGACTTCACATCAATACCAGTCGGAATATGGACAAGCCGCACAGCCGTCTCGACCTTATTCACATTCTGCCCGCCCGCACCACCACTTCTCGAAAATTCCATTTGAATATCCGCAGGTCGAATATCGAATGTCGATTTTGCGCGAATCGGCAATACAGCAATCGAAGCTGTCGATGTATGGATACGACCCGACTTCTCGGTTAGGGGCACTCTCTGAACTCGATGTACGCCTGTCTCATAGCGCAATGCGTCATACACATCAGCCCCAACAATTTCGAGTGTGAGGTCGTCAACAATACGCGTCTTCCATCCGCGTCGCTCAGCATACTTCTGATACATTTCTTTCAAATCTTGTGCGAAGATGTTCGCCTCGTTCCCGCCCGCGCCCGCGCGTAGTTCCATCACGACTGAGATCGGGCTCGTGTCTGAGCTGTCTGTAGTATTGCCCTTTTGTGCTCCTTTTTTTAGATATTCGGCGTAGTCCATACTCTATAGTATATACGAAGCGAGGTTTGCAATTTTGGGGCTCCGCAGACTGACGAGGCGAGGACTGAGCGATTTTTCAGCAGAAAAATTGCGTACCCAAAATTGTAAACCTCGCGAAGTAGTTATTTCTTCTTCGCGGCGCGTTGTTTAAATCTCTCAACGCGACCCGTTTTGTCGAGCATGCGGTCTTCGCCAGTATAGAAAGGATGAGACTTGCTCGAGATTTCTACGGTCACTTTTGGATATTCATTTCCTTCAAATTTGGTCGTCTCAGCGGTCTTTATCGTCGAGCCAATACAAAACTGCGCGCCCGAGGCGAGATCTTCAAATACGACGGGACGATACCCTTCTGGATGTATATCTTTCTTCATCCTATCCACACTACCACACCCATTCATTTTTTGGAAGTCGATGCTTAATAAGATTGTAGAGTGACAATTTTAGGTATATTTTTAGCCATTTTTTATCCATCAGAAGTGTCAAGGGAATGGGTGTGGATAACCCATTGACAATAGTAAGGCAATCTGGAATACTGTACTCTGGAAGGTGTTTATTATCGATGATCTTTGATATCAGAAAGCTATAAAAAAGGAAGGGGGCACGATATGCGTATTACATTGAGAACCATAGTTTTCTTATTTGTTTTATTCGCGATAGCTGCTTCTCCTGCCTCGCCGATGAGCCCTCTCAAGAGGGCGATGGCGGCAATAAACAAACAGAAACAGATCGCGTCTTTCGTTCGCGAAAAAATGACCACAGAAACTAGTGGTTTAGACCTGTCAAAAATACGGCTCCGAATTCCTGGACTGTCTCCGAACCAGGCGCCACCTGCGCCCAGCATCTCGGGATTCAAAGTGTGTAAGCGCAATTCTCGTCAGGAATACTATTTCATCTCGAGAGACCCTGACGGAGATCCGGTGCAGTATCAAATTGAATTCCAAGGAAATGGAGGATTCGTAGCAAAAATAGTTCCGTCAGAAGATGGTATAGGCGGATATATTGATTCGAATGTAATTCTGGATTTTTTTTATTCTTGGGGGAATATTGGAGTACAAACATTTAGGATCCGCGCCATGGACACCATGTACGAATTCTCTAAATGGACGACCTTCGAGGTGGAGGTGGTGGAGGCGGAATAGTCGTCTCCACAAAAAAACACACTGTGGATTCCTTCGGGGATTCGCAGTGTTATTTTTTATTACTAGAATTCTTTAAAGTCAGGGATAATATTTACCATAACCGAGCTAACCACATGAGTTTTTGGATCAGAAGGATCACCTTTGGTTGTACAGTCAATGGTGAAGGCGGATTGCGCATTAATTATAATCTCTTGAGGAGAATCTTTTGTGAATTTGTTACTCTCATCAGCACCACCGGTTGCGAGATAAGGAGGACCCAAAGGACCACTTACCTGACAAGTCTTAACATTAATGCCTTCCCAAGTAATAGTCGAAGGAGTACCCGTTTTAACACGAGTTGGGTTCGCCGTAATAGTAGCAGTTGGTTCCATCACTTTGACAGTCACCATTGACACAGTAGATGTGGCTGTTCCTGTCGAATTCGAACAGGTGATCCCTAAGGGAATATCTCCCGCTTTTGTAGTAGGACGAGTAGAAGTAGCTGTTGATTCTGGTTTAGCTTTATCATCTCCTTGAGCTGTGGTTCTGGCCGGAGTGAAGTAAGTACCTTCCCAAGTACAGTATGCTGCATTTGTAGAGACCCATGTTAATTCTGAAGTTTGTTTCCCATCGTTATCGATAATCTCAGGATCCGCTTTAAGCGAGACAGTAATGCAGGTTTCCGGATTGGCCCACTCGTCGGTACTGCAGAGAGGATTAGAAGGGCCAGTGACAACGACCGGAGCCCAATCGCCACAATTATTGTCTTCATTCGACTCGATGATTGTGCCGACTTCCTCTAAGTTCAAATCGGCGCAGATGCGAAGATAATAAGTACCTGACGAAGAAAAGCTTCTTGTAAATGAAACCTCAGTTGAACTTAATGAAGAAAGTGCAGTTGATTCTTGGACATCAGGAAAATTCATCGAATTCGTACCATTAATATCTGCCGCAACTTGAAAGATATTGGTGAAGCCGGTTCCTGTTGATTTTTTTCCACCATTCGAGACGGTAGCAGAAAAAACAGTATTGGTATTTGTTGTTACTGTGACCGGAGTAATAGCGCTCGTAGTAAGATCTGGGAGATCTTCAAGATTCGCCGAAACAACGACCGGAGTCCAATCGCCACAGTTATTGAACTCACCATTAGGAGACGGTTGTGGTTCGGCAATTGTGCCAACCCACGCCATATTCAAATCGGCACACGCGCGGATGTAATAGGTGCCAGCTGTGAATGTTTTAGAGAAAGTGACGATCGATGTACCGTTTGCAGCGACCGCAACTGATGCCGCAGTGCCAAGATTCGTCGCGCCCAAACCGTCGATAGCATCCGCACTCTGGAAGAGGTTGGTGAAGCCGATTCCTGTTGAAGCGCCTCCGTTATTCGAGATGGTTGCCTTTAGGATTGTGGTACCTGTTGTTGTCGCAGTTGGAGTAATAGCACTGGCAGTGAGGTCGGGAGAATTGGTCGCAACAACGACAGGAGTCCATCCGCCACAGTTGTTGAGTTCATTTGATTCTGTAATGGTACCCGAACTTCCCGAGGAACTTTTATCAGCACAGACACGGACGTAATAGGTACCTGCAGAAGTAAATTTATAGGTAAGTGATGCTGTTGCGGTGTCATTAACAGCAAGTGCTGTTGTTCTTTGATATGTACCTATATCAGTCGCTCCGGTACCGTTGATGTCAGTGGCTTTTTGGAACAAGTTCGTAAAGCCAGTACCTGTTGAAGAACCCCCTTGGTTTAAGATCGTCGCAGAGAGGGTCACATTAGTATTTACGGTCGCTGTCGTAGGAGTAACCAGACCGGGGGAAGTAAGGTCTGCTGGAGATCCTGAAACAGAACAAGAAGGATTATACCAACTCCCATTCCAGTTTCCAACATAATTTGAAGCCAGCCCATTTACATAACACTTCCACGTTAGGCCGACCTCACCACTTCCATCAGAAAGATTACCCGCATTACAATTTGGATAAGTCGTGCCACACACGGGAACTATTGTGTAAGGAATAGAATCTATTTCGGCATAATAGGTACCGTTAAACTCTATTGCAAAATTAATACTATAAGAAGAACCGGGAATTGTCCCAGCATTACCTAAAGCTTGCCCCAGATGATCTGCCTCGAACCCGTATGCGGAATAATAATTAATATCATTATCCGTATACCACACAAGCCGTGAAGGGACATTTGGATTACTGACTCCACAATTCCACAAGCTAGTAGTGTCTCCTGTGGGGAAAATATTCTCTCCGGTTGCATACACAGTTTTATTGATAAAGCCTGGATACTTCTCATCTTGCAGTCTCAATCCTGAATATGTGGCTGTACAAGAAGAATAAATTCCTCCAAAATTATGAGTGATTGTTTGAATACCCGTATCCAGAGGTATTTCGCAAATTTTACTCACTGTATTCCACGTACTTCCTGAAGCACAACTTGCTGTTGCTGTCTTTGTATCAAGTATCGTACCTCCATCCTGCAAGTTAAACACCGTCTGAGGATAAGCAACCCAAACCTCAAACTCAGGATTTTCAGGTAAGGTAGAAAGTTCTACTCCTGTATTCTGATCCACAAGTTTTGGATGTGTTGCATTCGTTGTGTCCCACATAACATATACATCGTGACAAGTGCTATACCCTGCGGGTATGGTGCATCCGCTACCGGACATAAAGGAAATGTATCCAGAAGCAACCGTAACGGTTATAGACCTTTCTGCATTCGGCCCTACACCATTTCCGCAAGTGACGGTAAAGATGGTGGAGGCAGTTAAGTCTCTAGAAAGAACGCTCCCGCTCAATACTCCATTTACGTCTGGAGATAGGGTCACTGCTCCAACACCATTATTAATAGAGCATGTAATCATCACTCCGTCGCCAACAACACCCCCAACATTAAGAGTGGTCTTTGTTCCAACTGGAACACTCGCGGGAGTGGCATAGAAAGAAGCAGCCTCATCTATAATACGAACATCCTGGAGACACTTACTTCCGTCCCAGGTGCTTCCCGAAGCGCAGGACGCTGTTGCTGTTTTCGTATCGAGTACCGTACCCCCATCTTGTAACTTAAATAGCGTGCCACCGCCCCAGACATACACATCGAAACCGGGAGGATTTGTTTGGTTCGGAAAACCCGACAAAAGAACTGTTCCTGTATTGCCATCTACTAGTTTAG
>JBBABN010000006.1:0-31052 GCA_041657665.1 Minisyncoccota bacterium | reverse complement strand
AGTAGACGGCGAGTTCGATGGCACCAAGATAATGAAACACAAGTAATCGGTCAATCTGTCCAGCAATACCGGCGAGGATGTTCATCATGCTGAAATGAGCACCAAGTTTGAAGAGAGATTCAGATAGTTTTTGATCAGGAGAGCGAAAGCGTTTCCAGATGAAATATGAGATGGTGGCTGCCGTTCCTACATTCACAATAAGATAAACTCCGATAAAGGAGAGGGGATTTGTTGAAATAAACATGGTCACTATAAGTGCGAGCATTGGGACGAAATTGAGTATGGTGCCAGCAACCGCAGTTGCGCGGAACGCGCGTTTACCTTCAAGAAGCGAACCGAAGAGATAGCTTGGCTGCATAAGCGGGCCGAACATTGCGATGATGAGAGAACCAGTGAAGAGCACAAGATTCCCTTGGGCGAAGTAGTAGACAGCGAGTCCGAGCGATATAAGTATCATCGGCCAACTCCAGATGAGACTTAAGCGAATTGATTCCTTATACGCACCATCTTCTCCCTTTGCGATTGCACGAGCGAGTGCTGTTGGAATGCCCGTGAGTGAGAAAGTGGTGAGCGTCCAGAATATCGAAAGGAGATAACGATATGAACCATATACTTCTTTTGGTATGAAATGCGCAAATGCTATTGAAGTTAGGAGCGCAAAAAGAGAAATTGAAAATTGGCTTCCAGTAAGCCACGAAGCATTCTTGGTGAGATATACTAAGTCTGTTTTAGTATAGCGTTCACCCAACATCAGAATCGTGCGCAAGCGTTCAGAGAACGTTAATTTTTTTGGTATATCCATGACTAACGACGAGTATAATGATTATAACCCGCCAATTCCTTCTGGCGTTTCTCGTCGTATGAGAAGGTAGTGTCTGGCTCTGCAACTATATAAATATGTGGGTAGAGAAAAGTTATCATCCGATCAAGTGGACGCTTTGACAAGCGAAATCCTCGAACTTCACGTACCTTCCATCCAGCGCGTGTGACGGTGAGCACTAGCGAATCTTTTGTAAAAAAATTAATATGCGCACTAGCGAGTACGCCACAGAATTTTTTAATTTGCATCAAATAACGAGGGAAAGGGATCACTGGGACACCAAGTATTAGTATGCCATTCGCTTTCAGGGCTGTCCGTACTTCGTACAAAAATTGGTGTGGGGAATACAAATGCTCCAGAAGATTGTTGCAATAGATTGCATCGTAGGTTTTCTCAAAATTAAATTCCTCTTCTATATTGCCGACGTGAACATCAAGTCCACGCCGGATTCCTTCTGTTGCCTCATCTTGATTAATGGTGATGCCTGTGCCACCGTTGCCGAAGTGAATAAGATGTTCGCCATAGGAACAACCGATATCTAACACTTCCTTTGTGTCTAATCTGAATGCCGATACAATATTACGGAAGGTCTTCGAGCGCGCTACTGCGTTGAATCGATTCTCTATTCTGTTTTCTATGTTTTCCTTTTGGTCATTAAACATGTGGTACACCATACCATTTTGTTATGAAGGCATAGAAGTGAAAACGAAGGATTTATAGCTAAAGTAACTCTCGATTGCGATGAGTGCACCAGCGATAATTTGAGCGAGAAGATACCAAAGTCCGAGTTTTGAAACCATTACGTAGACCAGTAGGGTATTAAGCGCTAAATTGCAGAGCGTAATGGTAAGATAAAAAGCGAGTTGGATATGAGTGCGGGCAGCTTCTCTATTATTGAATGTCCAGAACTTCTGTAGAGTGAAACTCACCAGGAAGCTTAAAATAAAGGCGATCGTTGAAGCTACGAGATAGTGCATCTGGAGAAACTGCACGAATACGAAGAGAAGACCAATGTTCGTAAGAGTAGCGGTGCCACCAGAAATGATATAACGAACTATTTTAGGTAATTGCATCGCTCTATAGTACCGCAATTTGGTATGGTATAGTTTCAGCCATGAAAGCAAAACAAATAACACGATGGGTGGCACTTGGCGCGCTTTTCTTAATACCAATCGCGCCACTTATTGTTGCTGATGGGTATTTTTTTCCTTTTATTACCGGTAAGGCATTTTATGTACGCATTTTGATAGAAATAGCAGTTTCAGCGTGGGTGGTGCTCGCTTTTCTCGATAAAGAATATCGTCCGCGTTTTTCTTGGATTGGGGTGGCTGTTGTTGGGTTTGTTGCTTGGATGTTTATCGCTGATATTTTTGCGATTAATGCTGCGAAGGCATTCTGGAGCAATTTCGAACGAATGGAGGGTTGGGTACTTCTTATCCATCTACTCGGACTTTTCTTTGCTTCGAGCGCAGTCCTGCGTGTCGAGAAGAAATGGCGCGCATGGTTCCTTACTTCGCTCAGTGTCTCAGTTGTGATTGTCGGCTACTCACTTCTTCAACTAAATGGTTCGCTCGCGATTCATCAGGGCTCCACACGCATCGATGCTTCGTTTGGTAATTCTGCCTATCTCGCCATCTACTTCCTCTTCAATGTGTTCATTGCACTCTGGCTCGCACTCACTGAGAAGCAGTCATGGTTGAAATGGTCTTTGATTACACTTGCCGTGATCGAAGCGGTGCTCATATTCTTTACTGAGACGCGAGGCACCGTTATAGGGTTAGTGTTGGCGCTCTTGCTTGGAGCACTTCTTACAGCACTTACCACAGGGAAACAAGTTCGCCGTTTTGCTGTAGGAGCTCTCGTTCTCCTTCTTGTTCTCACAAGTAGTTTCTATCTCGCCCGCAACACTTCCTTTGTGCAAGACAATCATGTACTTCAACGTATTTCTTCCATATCACTGAATGACGGCAAGACACGCTTCACTATCTGGAATATGGCGTTTAAAGGAGTCGTCGAACGTCCTCTTATTGGCTGGGGACAGGAAGGTTTCAATTATGTCTTCAACAAATACTATGATCCCTCGCTCTACGAGCAAGAACAGTGGTTCGATCGTGCGCACAACGCTTTCATAGATTGGCTTTCTGCAGGAGGTGTTCCTGCGTTCTTGCTCTATCTCTCGCTCTTCGGTTCTGCATTCGTATTGCTCTGGAAGAATTCGACACTCTCGCGCCCGGAGCGTATCGCGCTCACGGCGGCACTTGTTGGGTATGGTGTTCACAACCTCTTTGTCTTCGACAATCTCTATTCCTATATTTATTTCTTCACGATACTTGCGCTGATTGATTCGCAAGTTGCACAGCCTATAAAGCGACTTGAACATGTTCCAGTGCTTTCCGCTGAAGATGGCATGACCTTCGCACTTCCTGTTGCTGCAGTTGTTATGTGTTCGCTTATTTGGTTTGTGAATGTGCCTGGTATACAAGCAGCGACGAAACTTATTGCAGCAATGTCGTCTTCTCCTGAAGGTGTGAGAGGAAATCTTGCAGCGTTCGAAGATCTTGTTGCGCACCCATCCTTTGCTGCGCAGGAAATCCGCGAGCAGACGGTCTCCTTTGCAGGAAGTGTTGTCCAGAGCAACGCAACAACCGATGCAGAAAAACAGCAGGCAGTTTCACTTGCTATAAACGAAATGCAAAAGCAAGTTACGGCATATCCCCTTGACGCGCGCGAGCATATTCAACTTTCTTACGCGTATCGCACTGCGGGTGACAATGAAAGTGCGTTGAAAGAGATACGAACAGCAATCACTCTTTCGCCAAACAAAGAAAACTTTTGGATTCAAGCAGGAGCACTTGAGTGGGAACTTGGAGATGTTAAAGCAGCACAAAAAGATTTTACTATGGCGTATACGCTCGGATCACAATTCGAAGATTTGGCTCTCTATGCAGCCGCTGGAGATATTGCCGCGGGAGATCAACTGGATGCCGACAAACTTCTAACTAACGCTTTCGGTACGACAAATGTCGATAGTAGTATTCTCACGGTTGCTTACTATCACGCAAAGAATTGGCCACGACTTATTGGAATGTTGAAATCGCGTACAGACAAACCAGGTGCAGACGCAAAAGCGTGGTTTTCTCTTGCAGCGGCTTACTATGAATCTGGCGATAGTGCGAGAGCTATTACTGCAATCCGTACTGCAGTCGCGAAGTATCCAGAAGCAGCTGCTTCAGGCGATGCTGCTATCAAACAAATACAAGAAGGGAGATGAATCTGCAAGAACACATTCCACTCGCTTCGCTCACCACATTTCATATAGGAGGGCCTGCACGTTTCTTTAGAGAAGTTCACTCGGAAGAAGAAATAAAAGAAGCAATAAAATACGCACAAGAACATAATCTCGCTCTATATCCGCTTGGTGCTGGTAGTAATATTCTGATACCAGATACTGGCATTGATGGTGCGGTGTTGAAGATGGTGAGTAATAATATTTCGTTTGAAAATGAGAGTGATAAAACGCTACTTATTGCTGACGCCGGAGCTCTTTGGGAAAATATTGTTGACGCAGCAAGCAATCGAGAACTTTTTGGTATTGAAAATCTGGCAGGTATTCCGGGGACGATGGGGGGAGCCGTCGTACAAAATATCGGTGCCTACGGCGCAGAGTTCTCTGAAGTATTTCAGTATGCGGATACTATTAATAGTGTAACAGGCGAATCCGTACGCATTCATTTCACGGATGCGGAGTTCGCGTATCGCACGAGTTTTTTTAAAAAACATCGTGAATATATAATCGTACGCGCCGCGCTTCGTCTCTCAAAAAAAACATCATCGAATATCACCTATAAAGATCTTGCGCGTCTGCATGCAGCAGGTGAATCACTTAATACACCGTCAGAGATTGTGAAAGTTATTCGTTCTATTCGCGTCAAGAAGTTTCCTGACATTACGAAAGAGGGAACCGCGGGATCATTTTTCAAGAATCCTATTGTTTCTCGCGCGATTGCAGATGATCTTCTTGTTCGGTTCCCTGGTCTTCCGATGTTTCTGCAAGAAAATAATATGATGAAGTTATCGCTCGCGTGGATTCTCGATAACGTTCTTTCTTTGAAAGGATTTTCAAGAGGTTTTGTACGGCTCTATGAAGCACAACCGCTCGTTATTGTTGCGAGTAGGGGAGCGACTGCTGTTGAAGTCGATGCATTCGCGAATGAAATTTCAGAACGCGTTTTTACAGCAACTGGTATCACTATTGAACGTGAAGTAGAAATGATCAGCTCGAAATAATAATTATTTTTTATTTTTCTAAATATTTTTTCAAAAGTTATCCACACATTTTATTTTTTCGTTACACAAAATATTTTTTACGCGCGATAATAATGTTTAGAAACGTTTACGCATTAAAAATAATTTTTGCGCAGACGGGTCGACATATCAACCTCACTAATCGCAACCACCATGGCAAAGAAAAAGGCAGCGAAGAAGAAGACAACAAAGAAGGCCGCGAAGAAGAAAGTAGCAAAGAAGCGCGGTTAGTCGTCTACCTGCTTCGGCAGGTTAAGAGAGGAACATCCCGCTTTACTGCGGGATTTTCCTTTTTTTGCTATAGTGTAGCGTAATGTTCAACCTCTCCCGCTTTTTTTCAAAAAACCAGTCCGCCACCTTCCTAAAGGCGGCAGCGTCTATCGTGCTAGCGACTAATGAACTGACAAAAGAATTCATTAACAATTCGGATGATGCTATCAAGGCACGTTTTGCCGAAGTGAGTATTCGTGCAAAAGAAACAGGAGAACCATCTGAAAACGATATTCCACTCGTGTTTGCATTAGTGCGTGAAGCGGCTCGTCGCACGCTCCGCCAGCCCCACTTCGATGTTCAGCTCGTTGGTGGTCTGACACTTTTGCGCGGGAAGATTTCTGAGATGCGTACGGGCGAAGGAAAAACATTGGTCGCTACGTTACCAGCAACATTCCATGCGCTTTCAGGGAAAGGAGTACAGATTATTACCGTGAATGATTATCTCGCACGTCGCGATAGTGTGTGGATGGGACAAGTCTATGACTTCCTTGGTCTTACGGTTGGTGTGGTAACGAGTGGAGGATCGTATCGGTATGATTCATCCTTTGCGAATGCTTCAGAGGGTACTGCAGTCGATACTGAACGTGACACTGTCGCTTCGTTCAAAGTCTTGTACGATTATTTGCGTCCTATCAGTAAGAAAGAGGCATATGCCTGCGATATTACGTATGTGACTAATAATGAGCTTGGTTTCGATTATCTGCGTGACAATACTGCGTATGATGCATCACAGATCGTACAGCGCGGGTATCAGTATGCAGTAATCGACGAAGTCGACTCTATTCTCATCGACGAAGCGCGCACGCCACTCATTATCTCTGGGCCTGCGGGGGATTCTCAAATGTTTTACGAGAAGTTTGCTGAGATTGTTCGTACTATGAAAGAGGGTGAGGATTATACTATTGATGAAAAACAGAAAGCGATTCAGATAACCGAAGAGGGAATGCATAAGGCCGAGGCCGCTCTTGGTTTGGAAAATCTTTATACCGAGGGAGGTATGAAATATGCACACCATCTAGAAACGGCAGTGCGTGCACAAGCTCTTTTCCATAACGATAAAGAATACGTGGTGCGCGATGGTGAAGTTATTATCGTCGATGAATTTACCGGGAGAATGCAGCCAGGCCGACGTTGGTCAGAGGGCCTGCATCAGGCGGTAGAGGCGAAGGAGGGTGTTCTCGTACACGAAGAGACTCGTACGTATGCCTCAGTGACCTTCCAGAATCTTTTCCGTATGTATACGCGACTCTCGGGTATGACGGGTACTGCGCTCTCGTCAGAAGAAGAATTCTATACAGTCTACGGGCTTGATGTGGTGGTGGTGCCGACAAACAAACCATCAGAACGTAAGGACTATGATGATCTTATATTCCAGACCGCGACAGGGAAATATCGTGCAGTCGCGCGTGCGGTAAAAGAGCGTCATCTGAAAGGACAGCCAGTACTCGTTGGTACGGTCTCTATCGAGGATAATGAAATTGTCAGCGAATTTTTAACAAAAGAACAAGTGCCGCATGAAGTGTTGAATGCGAAGAATCATGAAAGAGAAGGAGAGATTATTGCTGAAGCAGGTAAAGAAGGCCGGGTGACTGTCGCCACAAACCTTGCTGGTCGTGGTGTCGATATTAAACTCGGTGGTGCACTCGCGACGAGCGAGATGCGTGCGTCAGTCCTCGAAAAGGGCGGTCTTATGGTTCTCGGTACCGAGAGACATGATGCGCGCCGTATCGATAATCAGTTGCGCGGTCGTTCTGGTCGCCAAGGCGACCCAGGCGAGACACGCTTCTATGTCTCTCTCGAAGATAAACTTATGCGTGTATTCGCGTCTGATACATTGAAAAAAGTTATGGGTCGTTTCGGTATCCCTGAAGATGAACCTATCGAGAGCTCGATGATTACGCGGTCTCTCGAGACAGCACAGGAACGCATTGAAGGGTTTAACTTTGATTCACGAAAGCAGGTACTCGCGTATGACGATGTGATGAACACACAACGTCTCACTATATATGCGCGTCGACGTGCGGTACTTGAGGGAAATGATGCAGAAGTTGAAGCACTTTTCCGCGAGCTCCTTGAAGGTAATGAAGCATCACGTGCATCATTCGAATCCAAGAAAAATGAATTTGGGAATGCTTTTATCGCTCATCTACGCCACCTTCTTTTACAGGTTATTGATATGTTCTGGCTTGAACATCTCGAGACGATGGATTATCTACGTCGCTCAGTATCGCTTCGTGCGTATGGTCAGCGTGATCCTCTGATTGAATATCGGCGCGAAGGACTTGCACGCTTTCGCCAGCTTGAAGCAGATATTCGAGTATCGGTGAATGAGGCATTGTCACGACTTCAGTCGGTCGATGATTCTCGCTTGCGTGCAGAAGAAGAAAAGACTCGCGCAGCGCTCGTCGCTGCAGGGAAAGAAGATGGTGCGACTCAAGCACCTATTAAGAATGCTGTTGGACATGGCCGTAATGATTTGGTGACTCTTCAGAAAGGGGACGAGACGAAAGAGATAAAGTTTAAAAAAGCTGAACCTTTTCTCGCTGATGGTTGGACGATCGTAACACACTAGTGTATGGCACTTGTTGATGAAGCAACTATTTATGCATCGTCCGGCAAGGGTGGCGACGGCGTTGTTCGTTGGCTCCGTACCAAGATGAATGCACGCGGAGGGCCTTCTGGAGGCGATGGAGGTCGAGGTGGTGATGTGGTGCTTCTGGGCGTGCGTGATTTGTCGGCACTCGCACACTATCGATACGAAAAGAAATTTTATGCAGACAACGGAGAGCCAGGAAAGGGATCATTAAAACATGGAGCGAATGGTGCTGAATGTATTCTTCGGGTTCCTGTGGGCACGCTCGCGCGCGTTATTGGAACTGATGAAGAATATGAAATTACGAAAGAAGATGAACGCATTATTATCTTCCGTGGAGGATTAGGAGGAAAAGGCAATGCGCGCTTTAAAAGTTCTACGAATCAGAATCCATTTCAGCAGACTGTAGGAAAATCAGGAAAGGGTGGGGATATCGAATTAACTCTGAAGATCATTGCAGACGCAGGGATTATCGGCTTGCCGAGTTCTGGGAAATCATCGCTCCTGAATGCGCTTACAGAGGCGAAGTCGAAGGTGGGCGATTATCCATTCACGACTCTTGAACCGAATCTCGGTGATTTTTATGGGCGCATCTTAGCTGATATTCCAGGTCTTATAGAAGGTGCCTCATCTGGGCGAGGGCTTGGTATTAAATTTTTAAAGCACGTAGAAAGAACAGGAATCCTCTTACATCTCGTCTCGGCAAACCAAGAAGACCCTCTCGCGGCATATAGGGAAGTACGCAAAGAAATAGAGTTATTTGGACGAGGACTTTCCGATAAGAAAGAGGTACTCATTCTGTCGAAAATAGACTTGGTCTCATCGGTAGAATGTGAGACAAAGATGCAATTACTCGCCAGAGAGACCGGAAGGGAAGTGCTCGCTGTCTCAGTCGAGGATGCGAGTGTACTTAAAAAGTTCTCGGATAAGCTCACAAAAATCCTCGCACAATAGTTTCGTGGCTTGCGATTTCTGCTCGGAAGATGCAAGCTGGTGGTAATGGCTTATCGCCCAACTATCGGTCTCGAGATTCATGCGGAACTTACCACGCAAACTAAGATGTTTTGTGATTCGGCGAATGATCCTGAAGAGATGCAACCGAATGTGAATGTGTGCCCCGTTTGTATGGCGCACCCAGGAACCTTGCCAGTTATTAATCGCGAAGCAGTGCGACAAGTGTTGAGAGTTGGTGTGGCGATTGATGGCACGCTCGCGGATAAAAGCGAGTTTGATCGCAAGAGTTATTTCTATCCGGACATTCCGAAAGGGTATCAGATTAGTCAGTATGCGCTCCCGCTCGTGACTGGTGGTTCGCTCGCTGGCGTCGCAGTAACGCGCGTGCATCTCGAAGAAGATACTGCGCGTTCGATACATATCGGAAGCGGAGCTGGAGATCCTGAACACAGTGAACGGAGCGGAGGAAAAAGTTTCGTTGATTTTAATCGCGCCGGCATTCCGCTAATGGAGTTAGTAACCGAACCGGTCATTCATGATGCAGAGACTGCAGGACGATTTGCACGAGAACTACAACTACTTCTACGAACCCTTGGTGCGAGTAAAGCGAATCTAGAGAAGGGAGAAATGCGCATAGAAGCGAATATATCTGTCTCAAATGAAGAAGGGAAGTTGGGTACAAAAGTCGAAGTAAAAAATCTTAATTCATTCCGTTCTGTTGAGCGTGCTATTGCGTTTGAAATAGATCGGCAAATTGAACTTCTCGAGAAAGGAGAGGAAGTGCAACAAGAAACACGTGGTTGGGATGAAACGAAGCAGACCACCTTCCATCAGCGATTTAAAGAAGGGAGTGCTGACTACCGTTACTTCCCGGAGCCAGATCTTCCGAAACTCTTTCTGTCTGAGATACCTGAGTATGCTCTTGAAGTACTTACAGCATCGCTACCAGAACTTCCGTGGGATACGAGAAATCGTTTGGTGAAAGAGTTTGAATTAAAAGAAGAAATAGCAGAACTCTTTTTGCAGAACAAAGAGCTTGGAGAATTTTTTGAAAAAGTGGTGTCCGGTAAAAATGCTGATTTTGTAAAACTTGCTACGAATTATATTACTTCAGATCTCGTAGCGCTTTTAAAAGAAAAAATAGTTTTTTCTGACACAGATAATTTTATAAAACTTATCGAGATGATTATTACAAACAAAATTTCTTCACGCGGAGCAAAAGATATCTTAGTACACATGGTTGAATCGGGCGGTGACCCTGAAACAATTGCACTAGAGCTCAATCTCCTTCAGATGCATGATGCGGATGCTCTCTGTGCTGTAGTCGATACTGTGATCGAAAAAGAAGGGAAGGCAGTTCTAGAGTATAAGAGTGGGAAGCAGACAGCACTCCAGTATCTTGTTGGTAAGGCTATGCAAGAAAGCCGAGGAGCGGGGAATCCAACAGAGTTCCGGAAGCTCTTGGAAGTCAGACTTCTGGGAATCTGAATTGAAGTCTGACTTCTTGAGCTTCCTGTGCACAACTCTTCCATACAAGCCGAGATACGGCTATAATGCAAGTATGGATGAGATTCTTATAGAAGAGAAAAAGTACGTATCGTCAAAACGAGCTGCAAAAATGACAGGATATGCCAAGGATTATGTTGGACAACTTTGTCGAGAAGGTAGGGTTCCAGCACGCCTTGTTGGGAGAAGTTGGTACGTGCTAGAGGCTGCTATTCAAGACCATCGATTTGGCGCTACCGAAGAATCAGAAAAGGTGCCAAAAATAGAAAAAACACCTATGAAAGTAGTAGAAATTCAGTCTACTTGGGAATCGCCACGATATGAAGCTGCTTCAGAAGAGCTTCTTCCGTCTATGAATCGTGTTAAAGAGGCAGAATCACCTGTGGTAGACACTGAGGATGCCTCACAGCGCATACAGGACTCATGGAAGGCATGGTTTGATCGTGTCGAAAGCACTGATACTCCTGTTGGAGAAGGCGTTAGTGTAGGAGATGTTATTAAAGTGTCAGAAGAACAGATTGAAGTTGTTGAAAGTGAGGAAATAAAAGAAACTCCCTACGAAGAAATAGGGGAGACGAGCGTAAGTGTTCCTATTCGAGTATCTCGCTCGCTCTACCGGCCGCTCCCAGAAGAGTTTTTGCCGCGCAGTGTTGCTAAATCATTGCCTCAAAATGAGTTACCTACACGAAGAAGAGGCTCTGGAGGCCTCGTTAAGACAATACAGATGGCTGGGTCAGTGTTGGCAATCGTTGTGGCTGCGATGGCAGTGATCGCTAGCGGATATCTCGATGATTATATACTCTCGAATAGCCAAGCTAGAATAATTGCTGGAGTAATACTGTACAATAAATAGCACACTTGCTCATTTTCTCGTCTCGTTTAAACAAGTTTATATAAAGAAACAAAAGAAATTTGTTAAGACAATATCTTCTCTTTCTAGTAGAGGATATAGGGTATAGAACACACTATTATTCGCGTAAGTTAGTAGTTTTTGATTAGATACAGAGAATGTGAGGCAAATAGTGTTCAGTTTTACCTATACGATGCCATTGTTGTCGTTGGAGTGTCGCACAATGTTCGAAATATTTTGCGACACGAAACAAATAATATAAACAGAATATCGAGTTTAATTTTCATTGCGCATATCCGATATAAGTAATAGATACAATGTATATTTCGATTTTCATCCAGATTAATTCTCGAAGATTTATTGCAAACAATTGTCCTATTGCCTTGTCTCACTCGAAAAAATGAATTTTCACAGGTTAATTCTCATTTACTCACGATCATTCTTGTTCTAAACATCAAATAAGATCAAAAAATCGGTTTGCTCTGGCTTGTGTGGTGTCACGAGAGCTATTTAGAGAACTCCATACAAGATATTTCATATTTTTTTATGCATTCGTACACGGAAGTTTTTCATTTCTTTTACTATTTTACTTCAGATTTTATTCATTCACTCTCGATTCTTTTCGACATAATTCAAGTCAAATCTTATCCACAGTATTTTTATAAGAATGTGTATGGAATGCCGAAATAGTAAGTTATTATTTAGTTAATTCGCCTATCCGACATGGATCCACTCTTTGAAAAAAAACTTATAACAACAAAAGATGCTGGAGAGATTTTTGGGTACTCTCCAGATTATCTCGCACGTCTCGCACGTTCAGGAAAAATTGTAGGGAAAAGGATTGGACATAGTTGGTTCATCGACAAAGAATCCCTCTCACTCTTTTTAGAACAACAAGGAATTCATAAAGTGGATTATGCGCGAGCACTCGCGCGTGAGAGAGAAATTGAATATCGAAAACATCGTTCAGTCATACACAATGTAGAAAAGGTATTGTCAAAACCGGTTTCTATACCAACTTTGTATGTAAAAGAGCATGCGTTCATTTCGCAGTTTGTCGCACTTTCCGTTTCTTTTTTTGTTGTTGCATCTGGTGCGTATGCAGCGTATGCAGCACCATTTACACAACTCACAACAGATGTAACTGCAATCGCACAAGAAGTTTCGTATGGATTTAATGAAGCCTTCGGAACTATTCCATCACGCATCGCATCAAGAATTTCTGCTGCAGGAATTGAAATGAATTCAGTTGCTCCTCGCGTTGCAATGAAAAACAGTGTCGCTTCTGCAAATCTTGCATCGATCGCTCTTGCAGAACCAGATCTTTCTTCGCTGCAGATGACTATTTCCAACGAACATACATATGTCGCCACACGCTTTGGAAATGAAGATTCGACATCAACACTTCCAGTATCTCCTGCGCGGGTATCTCTATCTTCGATGTATTCATTTGCCACACATCCTGCACAGATCGCAGATTCATTTGTTCAAACCTATCTCGCTACGGGTGAGAACATATATACAGCTATCAATACATCATTAATCAGCTACCGTGAGCTTATTGAAACATCAGGAACAAAATCGCTTATGCTCGCGGCGGCCAGTCGCGACACTCTCAAGATGGCACCAGAATTTATTACTCAGATGAATCTCGCATTTGGTAATGCAATCATCAACACAACACATAGTGCGATACGAGCCGATATGGCGTTTGCGTACAAGACTGCTGAAGTAGCACCAGAGAGTGCGCGTGTCGCTGTTTCTCTCGTCGTCGGCGCGGGTGATGTTCTCGCTCGAGCTACGGCTCGCGTACCTGCACTCGCGACCACTCTTTTCCTCCGCACGACAGAAGCGCCTGCACTGCTTGCCCCCGCACTCGCCCAAGCAGTCTTCGATGTTGAATATGGTGGCGCTACTCGTTTTGTCGCATTCACTGCTGCGACTGCCGAGCAGTACGCACTCGCTATGCATAGTCTGGGCGAAGCAGGATACGAAGGAGTGTCGAATACTCGCTCGCTCGCTCGTGCTGCCGGTTCGTTTATTTCACAAGACACCTATCTCGGAGTGCTTGGTAAAACAGCAGCAACTTGGGAAGGTTTGAATTTCCCGCGCGAGGCACTTGCAGCAGTTTATCCAGCACTTTCTGCCACTGAACGCATCGCTCTCGGCACATACGAAACGATACAAAGCTTCATTAATGCAACCGGCAGTGCTCTCGCTTTCCTCTTTACTCCTTCGCCATCAGTCGTAACGCCGGTAGTAAATAGAATCGCCATTACTGCCACCTCTTCTCCTTCGACTACTCCATATAACCTACAAACGACAACCTATTCCTATCCAACCTACACTACTATCGTTAAAGGCGTTTCCGAAGACTTCCTGAATCAATCACTTGCTTCGCTCAATTTCAGAATGATCTCTTCAGCAGAGAATATGTCTTCGAATGTCTCTCGCTCCATCCTAGCTCTCTTCCGCAAAGGAATCGTCATCACAAAAGGCACATCAATCGAAGCAACTGATGGTAGCTTCACGAATCTCATCGCCAACACGACAACTCTCGGCAATTCTACGATCAACGGAACACTCTCGGTGAATGGTGAAATCTCGGCAAACTATTTCATCGCGACTTCAACTACAGCGACCTCAACCTTCGCTGGTTCGTTAAACATTGATAATGGCGGATTTATCTACGCGACCTCCACTCGTAATGTTGGCATCGGCGTTCTCTCGCCGACGGCACTTCTCGCAATCCAAAATAGCACTTCCACGCAGCCAATCTTCATTGCATCAAACGCAGCTGGCACAGAAGTGTATCGCATCACTGATGCGGGCTTCGTCGGAATCGGCACTACGACGCCCGGCTACGCGCTCGCGGTTGAAGGTTCATCATCGCTCGGTAATCAGGCAATTGCAGGATACTTCACCGCCACCTCAACCACAGCGACCAGCACTTTTGCCGGATCTCTCGCTGTCGGTACTTCTACACCATTCGGTAATGGCCTATTCACAGTCGGTACATCATCGCCACTTCTGCACATAGATAACAATACGGGCAACATCGGCATCGGCACTTCTTCTCCGAGTGCTCCTTTGGCGGTGCAAGGGAATTCATATTTCGCAGGGAAAATAGGCATCGGAACCGCTAATCCAAGATTCGCTTTGGATATTACGAGTACATCTATAGTTTCGACTCCTTTTTCTCCAACTCTAGCCGTTTCTGATGTTTCAACAGCATCTTCAGGAACGATTATGAATGTGTTGGCTGCAATGATAGCCAGTTCAACAGTTGATTCTTCGGCCAGTTACAGAATTTTCAAATCAAATTTAACAACTAGTGGATCAGCTAATTATTCCAATGCGAATGCGTTACTTGGCATCATTACTGAAGTTGCCCATTTGGGAACTGGGAATATTACTGGAGGAATTAAGGGTGGATATTTTGCCGCTTCTAATCAAAATACTGGGACGGTGGCGGAATCAGTCGGCGGTTATTTTGAGTCATACAATGTTGCGGGCGGTTCCATTACTAATTCTTACGGCGGGCAATTTGTTTCTGGGAAAAGTGCTGGTACCATCGGCACGTCGTATGCGGGATATTTTGATGCGAGCGGTGGCAGTAAAAATTGGGGAATTTATGTCAACGCAGGCGATGTTTATTTGGGTTCAGGCAACGTCGGCATCGCCGGCACTGCAACATCAACGGGCACCAGCTTGATGGCGAACGGCGCGTATTTAATTAATTCCGGCTCGACTCTTGCAATCAACACCACAGACAATCAGCCGGTGTCCTTCGGCACCGGCAATGTGCTTCTCCCATTTGCATCATCAACTGCGCTCACTATCGCCAACGCACTCTGGGTCGGTGGCAATGCAACGACCACCGCGAACGGCGACTTCACCACGAATGGAAATCTAACAGTGCACGGCACTGTAAACGACATTGCCGGCACGCTGAATCTCTCTGGAGGCACTCTTACCGCTACAGGCGCTCTCTCAATCACGAGTGGTGGCGCGGGAGACCTCACACTCGATTCTGGATCAGGAAATATTAATATCGCCTCTGGTGATGACATCCTCGCGGTAGGCGCGAACTCAAATATTGGTTCGGTCGGTATTAAATTCAACACGCTCTATGTGGACACTGTCTCAGCGACCACGCTTATTGGTGTGGTCTCTGGAGGCTCTACTAATGCAGCTGATTGGATAATCAATGCCGACAACGCTTCTGCGGATACTGAGCCGATGAATCTCGCATTTGAGCGTGGTTCGATAGTTCCGAACGCTCTTCTCACATGGAATTCGGCCGAGAACGCAAAGCGTTTTGAATTAAATCAGCCACTTTATATCCAGAATGCTTCTGCTTCAACGACACTTACCACTCTCGATCTGAAGAGTGTCGCTGGTCAGACCGCCGACATCTTCCGTATTGCTTCTTCGAGTGGTGCGAATTTGTTGAATTTCACCGCTAATGGAAACCTCGGCATCGGAACAACGAGTCCATACGCCACATTGTCAGTCGAAGGTTCAAGTGCTCTGGGTAACAGTGCACTCGCAGGATATTTCATCGCGACCACAACTACCGCATCTATCTTCCCGTACGCCTCATCAACCGCCATCACCATCTCTGGCACCGCCTCCACCACCAACCTCATCGCATCAAACGCCGTCACCTTCCAGAACTTGACCGGCATTCTTTCATCAAACGGAGTGTCAGGCACGACTGCTCGTACCCTCACCGGCACGGCAAATCAAATCACCGTCACTAACGGCGATGGCACAGCAGGGAATCCGACATTCTCACTTCCTTCGACTCTTGTATTCACTAATGCAACTTCAACAAACTTCTTCGTCGGTCGCCTAACTGCAAACACATTCGCCGTTGGCGGTACTGCCACGAGCACATTTGATTCAGCCGGTGTCCTCACACTCTCCTCTGCACTCGCCATCACTAGTGGCGGTACCGGCAAGACTTCATTCACAAACAATCAGCTCCACTACGGCAACTTCGCCACTGTTGCCACATCATCCCTTGCTATCGGCACAGGCCTCGATCTACTCTCCGGTTCTCTCGGATATCAAATCGGCGGATCGAATGTCATCATCAAATTGGCAGATACCGCAGTCACTCCGGCAAGCTATGGCAGTTCAACCGCCATTCCAACGTTCACCGTTGATCAACAAGGTCGCCTAACCGCCGCCTCCACCGCTGTCGTCATCGCTCCTGCCGGAACACTCACAGGCACCACGCTTGCATCAAATGTTGTCACTTCTTCGCTCACAACAGTCGGTACCATCATCACCGGTGTTTGGAACGGCACGGCGGTTGATTCCACACACGGCGGCACCAATCAAACTACATGGACGAAGGGCGACTTGCTATACAGCGACAACACCAACACACTCAACAAACTCGGCATCGGTACCGGAGGATATGTCCTCGCTTCTTCAGGTGGACTGCCTGCGTGGCTCGCCACCTCAACCATCGGCATACAAGGCAGAGGCAATGGAGCCGCCAATCAAGTCGCATACTTCTCTGACGCCAACACCATCACGAGCTCGGCCAGTTATCTCTGGAATGACACCACCAAACTTCTTACCGTTACCGGCAACGCTTCCACCACCCAACTCACCACTACTGGTTCAACCTATCTCGCAACGACCGGAGGCAACGTCGGCATCGGGACGACGGCACCGGGGGCGAAGTTGCAGGTTAGCGGTCTTACCGAGACAGATTTTGAAGCTCTGTATTTGGATAATACTAACGCTAGCGTTGATTCTGCCGACTTAACAGAATCGGTTAGTTTGTCTGGAAGATTAGCCAGCACGGTAGCTGGTTCTCAATACGCCGCCGGGAAAATTACTTTTGGCAAAGATGCTGGTTTCTCAAGCGCCTCAAACAGAGATGGAAATATAAAATTTTCTGTTCGTCTGAACGACGTTTTACAGGATTATATGGTTATCAAAAGTAGCGGCAACGTCGGCATCGGGACGACGAGTCCGAGGAACTTGTTAGAAGTCGCTGGAACTGTAAGAATTGGCGCTACTCTTAATCAACAACAAATATACTTAAGTAATGCCCACGATTCAACAAATGCTTACGCCCCTGGAATAGGCGCAGTTTCATCTAATTCAACACTTACTGCTCTGTCGTTCTTCACAGCTGGTTCAGAAAAAATGAGGTTAGGGTACTCAGGTGGACTGTCTTTGGGCTCAACTTATGCTGGAACGGATGCTGGTGCAGGGAATATGATAATCAGCGGCAACGTCGGTATCGGGACGACGAGTCCAGGGGCGAAATTGGATGTTAGTGGAGGAGATGTATGGTTATCTAGTATAGGAGATGGTACAACAACTAGACTTTTGGCTTATCCTACTATTACAGCAAGTACAGCACAATCAGGTTTGTTTCAAGTTGGGATAAGGCAATTAGGCTCAGTTAATTATGGGGCTTCAACTAAATATGTTCAAGAGGGTACAAGCAATTCTGCTAGTTTAGCTAGTTCACATATTGAATTTTGGACTTCACAAGTTGATGTAACTGGGGGTTTAGAACGGATGAGGATTGATAAATCAGGCAACGTCGGCATCGGGACGACTAGTCCTCTCACAAAGTTAAGTATTCAGGGAACTGCGGGCGCAAACGATTTGTTTAATGTTGCGAGTTCAACAGGGACAAGTGCAATGTATATAAATAGTGCAGGCAACGTCGGCATCGGGACGACGAATCCAGCGAGACCTTTTCATATAGACGGAACTACTACCGCCATTCGGCTGGATAGGGAAAGTGGAGATTATGGACCTTTTGTTATGTTAGTGCGAACTCAGAATGACGTGGTGCAAGGTTCTTGGGGCTTTGGTGTTCCTGGTTCTGGTTCCGAAGTAGATGATTTCGTTATTTGGGATTACGGAACTGCTGTCACTGGATTTGGGACAAACAGATTGGTAATAAGTAAAAGCACAGGCAACGTCGGCATCGGGACGACGAGTCCGTTGTCTAAGTTGAGTATTCAAAGCGCGAGCGGTGTTTCTGCGCTAAATGTGGCATCAACTACAGGGGCAAGTATGTTGTATGTAGCGAGTAATGGGAATGTGGGGATTGGGACTGATAGTCCTGCTCATAAATTAACAATTGTAGATAGCGAAGACGATACTATCGGTATTCAATATTATGGAGCAGATAATACTTCTGAATATATCTCTATGGGAATTGATGGAAGCGATGGGATTATAACAGCTGGAGGAGTAGGCACTACTGATACAGGATTGATATTCAAAACCTCAATAGCTGGGACGGAAACAAGTAGAATGAAAATAACTAACACCGGCAACGTCGGCATCGGGACGACGGACGAGATTACTACTAAATTAAAAGTTGTTTCTGATGACCAAACAGCATATTTTGTTTCTGGAGCTACAAATGAAACAGCTTCAGGGCGTGCGTTTGCAATAGGAAATTCTGCAAAAACCTATGCGACAGCAATATTCTATTCTAATAGTTTTATTGGTTTGGGTTCAGGTGATGCGACGAGGGACACATTTATTGGAAGGTCTGCTGCGAATACAATAAGAATTGGTAGCGATTATGATGGAACTGGCACAGGGAATTTAATAGTAAACGGCAACGTCGGCATCGGGACGACTAGTCCTCTCACAAAGTTAAGTATTCAGGGAACTGCGGGCGCAAACGATTTGTTTAATGTTGCGAGTTCAACAGGGACAAGTGCAATGTATATAAATAGTGCAGGCAACGTCGGCATCGGGACGACGGGGCCAGGGGCGAAGTTGGAGGTAAGTAAAACTACTGGAACTGCTACATTATCTCCAAGTGATTTAAGAATATCTACCGTTTCAACAGGAAGTGACTGGGATATTACTAATAATTGGGGTAATTTAGATTTCTATTCAACAGACACTTCACATGGTGGAGCAGGGGCAAAAACTAGAATAGGAGCAAGAGCAAGGACTGTTTTAGGCGGTTCAACTAATTTAGTTTTTCAAACTTCATCTAGTCTTGGTAATCTTGATGAGACGATGATTTTGGGAGATGGGGGTCTCGCTATCGGATATGATTCTGTTACGGGAAATACATTAACAGTTAACGGCAACGTCGGCGTCGGGACGACGAATCCGGGGGCGAAGTTGGATGTTAATGGCAAAATTCTTGTAAGTGGTTATACGGGTAGTGCGTCTCTTGAGTTGAATAATGCATATCCTGGGATTAAGCAGGTTGTTGTAAGGGATTCAGGAGCTGCTGCTTTTGCTATGTTTGACTTGTTTGGTCAAACAACAGGTGGAGCTGTAAACCCGTGGGGTCAAATTGGCGCTTTTGGAAGTATGAACACTACGCCTGCAACTGCTACCTATTTATATTTTGGTGCAGGTGACAGTACGGCTTACAACAATAACAACTTCAGAATTTATCCAAGTGGTAATATCGGTCTGGGTGGCACAATGACAAGTAGCTCGGCATTGACTGGTGCAAGTTTAGTAATAAATAGTGGAAACGTCGGCATCGGGACGACCACCCCGTACAGCAGACTGTCGGTGTGGGGGGCAGGAACAGGGGCTACATCAATGTTTGAATTAACGAACTCTGCGTCAACAAGTTTAATGACAGTATTAAATAATGGCAACGTCGGCATCGGGACGGAGGCACCAGCTAAGCCGTTAGATGTTGTTGGCAGTATTCAAACGAGTGATGGAGTATATTTCACCAAAACAGGAACAGGAGGATATATATGGGGAACGGCCGATGCTCCAATTAGATTTGCAACCAATAACGCGGAACAAATGAGAATCACAAGTACAGGCAACGTCGGCATCGGGACGACGAGTCCGAGCAGATTATTGGAAATGTCTGCTTTGAATCCAAGATTATCAATAAGGTCAACTTCAGATTCTGGTGATGGTGGGGTATTTTTTGGTGATACAACAAGCGATACACAGGGAAGATTGTTTTATGACCATAGTAATAATTCAATGTCGTTATGGACGGCTAGTTCAGAGAAATTAAGAATAGATAGCACCGGCAACGTCGGCATCGGGACGACAAATCCAGGGCAACTTTTGCATATTGAGTCAAACGATGGTTCGGCTTATTTAAAAATACACGATTTTAGAAGTAGTGCTGGAGATTCTGCTGGAATTATGTTTGGGACATATCTCAACGATCCAGTTAGTAAAGCACTCATCGCTCTTGTAGAAGACAATACTTATGGGAGAGGAAACTTAGTTTTTGCAATCAATAATGTCGCGAGTCCTGCACTAGTAAGCACTGCTGATGAAATTATGAGAATTACAAGCGGCGGCAACGTCGGCATCGGGACGACGAGTCCGAGTGATTTGCTGCATGTTCAAAAAGACCAAAGTGCAGCTACTGCGATAAAGATAATGAACGAAAATACTGGAGCAGGTGGAATGTCTGTTTTCAAAGCATACAACGATACAGGCACGGGATATGGATGGTTTGGTGTAGGCGGAACTGGATATACTACTTTACCTGAATTGCAGGACAGAGCTTTTATTTTAGCTGGACCAAATACTTCGGGTATAAATATCTATAATGAAGGTGCTAGTCCTATTATTTTCACCATTAATGATGTTGAAAAGATGCGTGTTTCAAGCACAGGCAACGTCGGGATTGGGACGACGGCACCGGGAGCGAATTTGGATGTAAATGGGACAACTATTTATAGAGGAGACAATAGATTAATAACTAATTTAACAGGGGTGGGAAGTCGGTTTGGGTTCTATATTGATAGGTCAAATCTAAGCGGAGGAGTGCCAACAGTTATTGCCAATAATTATATTATGGGTGATTTGATATGGCGTGGTTATGACGGCACAAACTATCAATCATCCGCAAGTATAAGGGCAGACATTGACGGTGCGACTATTTCTTCAACCAGTATGCCAGGACGATTGTTGTTTTATACGACTCCCAGTGGGAGTGTGGCTCCAGTCGAAAGATTGAGAATAGATTCCTCTGGCAATGTCGGGATAGGCATAACGTCACCAACGACAGGAAAACTGGTCGTGAACGGGAATCTTGCATTAGAGAACCAAGGACAACTTAAGTTCTATCCTCTCGCAGCGACAGGCGGTTTCTATGCTTCTCTTTCTGCTTCTTCGACGATGGCAGCGAATGCGAACTGGACGCTCCCGCAGGCAGACGGGACGGCAGCTCAGGTCTTAGCGACGAATGGGGTGGGTAATATGTATTGGACGACGATGGGTGGCTCGGGGAATGTCTCCACTTCTACCTCTGAGACCGCCGGTTATTTCCCGATGTGGACTTCTACAAACGGAACACCAGCGCTCCTTTCAGGCACTTCGGCCTTGTTCCAGTCAGATAGTAATGTCGGCGTCGGCACTTCGACGCCGAACTGGCTCTTGCAGGTCTCAGGAACCCGCCCATCATTCGCACTCTCTGACTCTTCTGCCGGAACTAATTTGAAGCACTGGCTCTTCTCCTCGATGGGCGGAAACCTATATATAGGTACCTCCACTGATCTATTTGCGACTACTACTACGTCGGCATTGACGATTCTTAATAACGGCAATGTGGGGATCGGCACGTCGAGTCCTGCATATAAATTCTCGGTGAATGGTAGCGCGAGCTTGGGCTCGGGAGACGAGGCGATGCGAGTTGGCTCGACAGGAAATATCGGTATCGGCACCACCAGCCCGTATGCGAAACTTTCTCTGGTAGATAACACCGCTACCTTGCGTGATGTCTTCGCTATTTCTTCAACGACTTCCGGCTTGATATTTAAAGTTGATTCGTACGGAAGAACATTTGCTGATGGCGCCTATACGGGAACGGGCGCTGACTACGCTGAATATTTCTATACTGACAGTGTTGATCTGCAGTCGGGCGAGGTCGTCTGCGTTGATATAGTGAAAAATAGTGCGGTGAAGCGTTGTGCTCGCGGTGCTGATAATAATGTGATGGGTATCGTCTCGACCAAGCCGTCGGTTATCGGTAATGCTACGAAAGCTGTTGAGGCTGATCCTTCTCATTACGCAGTCATCGGTATGATGGGACAGGTAGAAGCATTTGTCTCGACTGAAAATGGACCGATTGCTATCGGCGACTCGCTCACTTCGGCATCCACTACTCCTGGCTACGCGATGCGTGCTAGTAACGGCGATTCTACGGTGGCAGTTGCCTTGGAATCACTTTCCTCAACTGAACTCGTGGAAAGTACGAGCAGTACGAGCCCTTCTTCGTTTTCGTTCAAGACAGGAAAAATCAAAGTATTGATTTCTCGAAGGAATAAATCACTCGCGGTTGAACAGGTAGAGTCGCTGGTGATAGACCGAATTGCTGGTATGAAAATTGAAGATAGTGTTCAACAGATGGTAAAAGAAGCGATAGATACTATCGCGCTCGAGAAGCTTACGATTTCTGGAACGGTTTCTGCTGGCGCATATGAGATGATGATTGCGACATCGACCAGCTTCGCTTTCGGTTCTGCTACTCCACTACTTGGTACGACAACGGTGATGGCAGAGATACCTTCGGCCGTTCTGACGGCCGACGGGGAAGGTGTTGATCTCTATAAACTGGCGACCTACACCCTCTCGGGAGTACAAGCGCTCGCAGAGAAGATTAATGCACAAGAAATCCATCTCGCCGCGCTCGAGGAACGTATTGCCGCGCTCGAGAACGGCACTATATCGAGTGCCTCATCAACATTCTCTACAACTTCTCTCGCGAGTGTGTTCGAAGGTTTCGGTGTGTTTATCCAGAAGGGCTTCGTGCAGTTCGGTACACTCGTCGCTGACCAATTTGTCGCTGCGACGAATTCGGAGGGATCTTCGTCAGCTGGTGCCGTCACTATTCTCGCAGGGAATACAGTCGCGCAGGTTACGAATGCGTATGTGAAGCCAACATCCAAGATATTCGTGACACTCACCGCCTCTACTACAGGCTCGTGGTACATCAGCGATAAACAGAATGGCTCATTCAAGCTCGTACTCGAGAACGCCCAGCCTGCGGATGTTTCTTTCGATTATTTCTTGGTACAAACCGAAGGGCAGATGGCGACTTCGTCTCCGATGACTGCTGAAATTACGATTCCTGATGTCATCATTGCGCCAGTTGTCGATGAACAATCCTCTCCTACTACTCCAAGCGAAAGCGATATTGTCGCCACCTCGACAGACTCGGGACAGGCAACCTCGTCACCGCAAACAACATCATCTGATACGATGCCACCAGTCGTAACGCTCGTCGGGAGCGCTGCAATCCAAATTGATGAAGGTCAGACCTTCACAGATCCGGGTGCGACAGCCGTTGACGATACTGACGGTTCTTTGGTGCCTGTCGTAACGGGTTCAGTCGATACTGCAGCCGCGGGTCTTTCCACTCTGACCTATACCGCGACCGATGCCGCAGGGAATGTCGGTACCGTCTCTCGTGTTGTAACAGTCGTGGCTTCAGTAAGTTCATCACAAGACGCGACGGCGTCTGACGCCGTCGCGTCTTCTACACCCGCTGAATAAAGTTATGGAGAAAGATTTCGATAGATGGAATGAAATAAAGAAGAAAACGGACACTGAACCATCGCGCTTGTATACTGTCCGAGAAATTTGGTGGTGCCGACTTGGTGCGAATGTCGGTACAGAAAAAGATGGAAAAGGCGATTGGTATGTTCGTCCGTGTGTCATCCTTCGAGGATTTGGAGCCGATGCTTGTCTCGTTGTGCCGCTTACTACCTCTTCGCGCGAGCATGCACTCCGCGTTTCTGTCGGAGTAGTTGAAGATCAAGAGGCACACGCTAACCTTTCACAAATTCGTGTAATAGATACGCGACGCTTAGAAGAGAAAATAGGGTTTCTTGAGAAAGACGCGTTCTCAAAGTTAAGAAAAACCGCCCGAAACATGTTCTAGGCGGTTCTTCCACTTTCTCCCCCTTGCGGGGGCAAGGCCGAAGCCAACTGTTCAGATATAATATACCTGTCAAATTAAAAAGTCAACGCCATCTGTGGATAAGAAAATAGTGTATTCTAAGATGAAATAAGTATGAAAAATCGAATGTCATTCCGCACCCTTGAAATCATCGCCGTCACGCTCGCCGTCTGCTTGATGGCAGCGGGTATTATTTATTGGCAGATGTTCCGCGTTACGAGCCGAGAGATAACGAGTAAGTGGCTCGAGAGTGGCGGCGTCGCCTCGGTGATGGCGCAATTACCTGATAAAAAGATTACTCCAAAAGAATTCGCTACTTCAACCGATGAAATAGCCGTGCGGAAAGTCGGCGAAGAGATTGTCTCATTACGGACAGATACTGTGCAAGTATTTAAGGCAAAAGATGAACAACTCACTGCACATATTTATACAGCCCCGATAAATTATCTTGATAAAACATCCTCCACTTATAAGCCCATCGATACTTCTGTTCACCAAGTATCTGACTTGGCAAGAGAAAATCCCGAAAAGCAATTTGATGAATATGTCGACGCTGGCGTCTATCAGGCGACATGGTTTAAGGATAAGCCTTGGAACTATAAGTTTTATGTCGGCGATAGCTGGATACAGTATAAAGCGCTTTTTGACACATCTCCCTCTGTGACTATCGATGTTCAGAGAGAAAAAATAGGCATAGGGGAAATCATCACGCTCTTAGACAACACCGCTCCGACAAAACTCCAGTGGACGGTCTCACAATCGATAGGGAAATCAGCAATCGTCACGCAAAAGCCGTCAGCGCAGGATGCGAATGGAAAAGAAGTCGGTGTCGTCTCGTATCAAGTGGGCGATACACTGACCTATCAGGTGGATACGACTAATACAGTATTTCCAATAGTAATTATTCTGGCAACGGTCGTGAAGGGATAGAGCTATGCGGATAACGAAATCGCCGCCCTTGCGGGCGGCGATTTCTCGTATGAGGGTTCGACCTCAAGCGAAAGCGGATTTGTCAACCCTGCGACCATTATAGCGAACTGGCCTTCCGCGTCAAGTACCCTAGAATCCGTTGTGGATAACCTTACAAAGTCGCTAGAGGGAATCGAACCCTCAGAAAGCGAGTTGACAAATCCGTTTCTGCACCCAGCTGACGGCGTTCTCTTAATATAGCACAGCATCATAGCGAGTTCGTTTGTTATACTCTAGAGTAATAGGTCTATGAAAAAACGAATATCATTTCGAACATTAGAGATTGCCGCCGTCACTCTTGCTGTGACGGCAATAGCGGCTGGCATTATCTATTGGCAGATGTTCCGCGTTACGAGCCCGGAGATAACGAGTAAGTGGCTCGAGAGCGGTGGCATCGCCTCGGTGATGGCGCAGTTACCTGATAAAAAGATCACGCCGAAAGAATTCGCCACCTCTACTGATGAAATAGCGGCACGGAAAGTCGGCGAAGAGATCGTTTCATTACGGACAGAAACTGCTCAAGTATTTAAGAGCGACAATCCTGGCGAATTTAAAGCGAAGGTTTATGCAGCCCCGATAAATTATCTCGACAAAACTGACGCAACCTATAAGCCAATCGATACCACTGTCCACGAGATAGCAGATATCGCGAAGTCAAATCCAGAAAAGCAATTTGATGAATACATTGATGCTGGCGTCTATCAGGCGACTTGGTTTAAGGATAAGCCCTGGGACTATAAGATGTTCGTCGGCGACAGCTGGATACAGTATAAAGCGCTTTTCGATGAATCATCCGTGCTCTCAATCAAAATAGACAAATTGAACACAGGCATGAAAGAAACGATTACGCTGAAGGATGCGACTGCGTCCACGAAACTCCAGTGGACGGTAACACAATCGGGGTCTGGAATAATTACTCCGCCACCGACGGCGATAGACGCGAATAAGAAAGAAGTTAAGGTTGTTTCGTATCAGGTCGGCGATACGCTGACTTACGAAGTAGATACGACCGATGCAGTATTTCCGATTGAGGTTGATCCATCATCAAATATTAATGCGACGAATGACGGAAGTGTTCGTAATTATGTTGAAGGTGATTATTCCACCGCTCGTTACTCGACAGTTGGCGAATATATGAATGGGTCTGTTTCTGTTGGGCAACACCCCTCGTATGCTATTTACAGAGGATTTGTGCAGTTCGCTATTCCAGATATGATAACTATTTCTGCAGCCACGCTCTATTTGAAATGTTGGGAAGATTATAGTACTGCTGAGTATAACTTACGCGGTTATGCGTCCACATATAGTTCATCGCTCACATACTCAGATTACGGCAACTTTAGTGGCAGTCCATTGACTGATGCCTGGTATTCCGGTAATTATTCAAACTCCAATTACATTGCTATTCCGCTAACTGCTGGTGGTCGCGATGCAGTGCTGGCAAAGAAGAATTCAATATTCAAGCTCGCGTTGCTCTCCGACCAGGACTATAATGCAACTCAGCCGTCTTTCAATGAAGTTATTACATTTGCATCATCGGCTTATGGCGCATCGAACGCACCATATCTAGCAATAACGTATACGATTGCAGCTCCGACCGTCACTACTCAGTCGGCTTCATCGGTTTCGGTCACAACCGCCACCCTAAACGGGAACATTACTGAGACTGGTTCTTCTGCACCAACCGTTCGTGGTTTTGTGTGGGGCACGAACTCTGCACTCTCGGGTGGAGACACTGCGACCACGACCGAGAACGGATCCTTCGGCACTGGCGCTTTCACAAATACTGCTCTAACTTTTGCCTGTAACACCACCTATTATTCTCGCGCGTATGCGACGAACTCAAGCGGGACTGGTTTAGGTGCGATATCAGCATCATTTACTACTTCTTCATGTTCTTCTGCTCCAACGGTTACCACTCAATCGGCTTCAGTAGTTACTGACACCACCGCAACGCTCAACGGGAACATCACTAATACGGGGACTCCTGATGTTACTGTTACTGTTCGTGGTTTCGCCTATGGCACCGACTCTACGCTCGCTTCGGTCATTTCCACTACTACCGACACCACTGGACAGCCATTCAGTACCGGTACTTTCACCGTTGCAATTACGGGCTTAACCAAAGGCACGAATTATTATGCGCGGGCGTACGCGACCAATTCTGTTGGCACGGGTTTCGGTTCTATTCAAGCATTAACCTCTAATCTCCAGTCGGATGCAGTCATCTTCAGAAATAATGTCATCCTCAACAACGATGTGATCCTGAAATGATAGTAAATGTAAAATTGAAAAATCAGAATGTGTCAAACACCGAGTGTTTGACACATTCTTCATCATTAAAATTAAAGATTTTCGAGTGCATCATTCTCAAATTCTTCATATTCTCCATCAAGCATTTTTGCAACACTCGTGAGCACAAATGTCTCGTATTCGCTCGCTGTTTTAAATTGTTCTTGAATCAATTCGGTAGAAAGAAGTTTATCCCAGCGATTCTCGCCGATATAGTCCTGATAGCTCGACCACTCATATTTTTGCTCTTTATTTTTCCACTGAGACAATTCTCTTATATTGCGATGAATATAGGTTGAAAGATAGAGCAACTGATCGTTGTTTTCTACATGTATCGCTCTGTATGGTCCTTGGAACAAATGTCCGGATACTTCATATTTAGTATTGTAGTACTTCGTATAACCATTCAGAACACGCTGCATATATTTTGCGATTCCGTTCTCCTGAGTTTCCCGAAGAATGAGATGAAAGTGATTTGGCATGAGGCAAAAAGCGATAAGCTCAACGTATCGATCATGAATGATTTGAGAGACCTCTTCGACATCGATGTCAAACACTCGGTGTTTGACAAAATGATGCACGGGGCGGGATACTTGACCAAATCCAATAGGAGATTGAAGAAATAAAATCAAGAAAAGAAATCGTACATAATCTGCTGTGTCATGAAAAATAATTCGTTTGTGCGTGCCGCGATTGTATATGTGATAGTGCTCATCAGTGCTAATCTGAATGTTTCGCATAGTGCTTTTCATTGTCGCAGACATATGCATTGTGTCAAACACCGAGTGTCTGACAATAATACCTAGAAATCGCCAATATCATCGCCTCCAGTATCCTGACTTTAAAGGGCAAGAAATAATTTTATATTTAAGATTGTCATTTTCCATTTTGAGATTTACATTTTGCACTATCTTTTTATGTTATTATTTTCTCTATGATTCGCGTTGCGATTAATGGTTTTGGGAGGATTGGCAGAGCATTCGCACGACTCGCGTATGATCGTGATATCGAAATTGTGGCAGTGAACGATCTTGGTTCGCTCGAGAATCTCGCGTATCTTCTTAAATACGATACGGTCTATGGTCGAGCACCTTTCTCGGTTGAAGTGAAAGATGATGTGCTTGTTATTGATGGGAAGGAAGTGAAATTCTTCTCAAAAAAAGATCCCGCAGATCTCCCATGGAAGAAATTAGATATTGATGTGGTGGTTGAATCGACTGGTTTCTTTACTGACTATAAAAAAGCTCAAGTACATATTAAAGCGGGCGCGAAGCGTGTCATTATTACTGCGCCAGTGAAGGATTCGTCGGGTGACGAGATAGGTGCGACGGTGCTGATGGGCTTGAATGAAGAACGTCTTCAGACTTGTCAGATATCGTCGAATGCTTCCTGTACCACGAATGCAGTGAGCCCGGTTATTGCTATTCTCGACGAATCTATCGGTATTGAAAAAGCAGTACTCTCGACGACTCATGCCTACACCGCGAGCCAATCAATCGTCGATGGTTCGTCAAAAAAGGATATGAGAGAGGGTAGAGCTGCAGCACAAAATATTGTGCCGACTTCTACCGGTGCAGCGACCGCAGTGGCACAGGTCTACGAATCGCTCATAGGGAAATTTGATGGCATCTCGCTTCGTGTGCCAGTGGCAGCTGGGTCTATTGCAGATATCACCTTCATTTCTAAACGACCAACGACGAAGGAAGAGGTAAATACAATACTCCGAAACGCTGTCTCGAAGCCGCGTTGGGAAGGACTCTTCTCGACGACCGATGAAGAGCTGGTGTCGAGTGATATTGTCGGGATGCTGTGCGCCTCGGTCGCCGACCTCTCGATGACCCGTGTCGTGGACGGAAATCTCGTGAAGGTTCTCGCTTGGTATGATAACGAGATGGGATACACAGAAAGTTTAATAAAACATGTAATTGCTACTGGTAATGTCTAAAGTATTTATTTCTTCTGATCATGCTGGATTCGCACTGAAGAGTGCACTTGTTGAACATATCCGTACACTTGGGTATGACGTAGAAGATTTAGGAGCGTTCTCACAAGATTCAGATGATGATTATCCAGATTTCACTACGCCGCTCGCAGTACGTGTGGCAGAAGATCCCGATTCTCGCGGTATTGTTATCGGCGGAAGTGGACAGGGTGAAGTGATGTGTGCGAATCGTATTCCGGGCATTCGCGCCGCTGTATTTTATGGTCCACGACGCGTGACTGAAGCACTCGATATTGAAGGTGGTCGTTCTGAAGATGGGTATGACACGGTGCGTCTTCCTCGTCGACATAATGACGCAAATGTACTCTCACTTGGCGCACGTTTTGTCTCGGGGAATGAGTCCGACGAAGCAGTGCGTATATTTCTCGAAACTCCATTCTCTAGTTCTCCACGTCATTCACGCCGTCTTGCGAAGTTCTAATTCGCGCATCATTTGAAATCTATTTAGGTTTTTCTGTTCTATACTGAAAGTATGGGTCTCGTTGTCCCGGCTGTGTTACCTACTTCTAAAAAAGATCTTGAAGAGAAGTTGGAACTTTTTTCTCGGATTCCTTCTGTAAGCCGAGTGCAGATTGATGTGGTCGATGGTCGTTTTGTTTCTCCTGCGTCATGGCCGTATACCGCTCTTGAAGAATTTCGCGCCATGCTAGCTGCTGGTGAGATGCTCCCAGATCTCAACCGTTTTGTATATGAAATTGACCTTATGTGTCTTGATATCGATGATAGTATTGAATCTTGGCTGGCGCTCGGCGTATCACGCATTACCTTGCATGCAGAGAGTGTGAATAATTTGCCACAACTTCTTGCATCTGCTCGTCGTAAGTATGACGCGGGTGGTTTAGTATCACTTATCTCTTTTGGTCTCGCGCTTAATATCATGAGCGATATCGACCTTATTGAACCCTGTTTGAGCGAAATTGATTATGTACAGTTTATGGGTATTGCTCATATTGGACAGCAAGGACAATCATTTGATGAACGGGTGTATAAAAAAATACGTATCTTTCATGCGCGCCATCCCGATGTTCCCATACAAGTGGATGGGGGTGTTTCTTTGGAACAAGCTAAAAAACTTGAGGCACTTGGTGTCTCGAATCTTATTGTTGGTTCTGCTATCGTTCGTGCTAGTAATCCTGCTGCTGCTGCCGCTGTATTTGAAGAACTCCAGAGTCCGTTTGGCGTGTGATGTATACTAAGAGGAATGTCACTTACTGAAGAACAATTGCTCGCTTTAGAGAAACAAGCGGAAGCGATTCGCGAGACGATTATCCAGATGCTTGTTGCTGCGGGAAGTGGGCATACTGCTGGGTCACTCGGTATGGCGGATATCTTTACCGCATTTTATTTTCATATTCTTAATCATGATCCGAAGCGTCCAGAATGGGAAGAACGCGACCGTCTTATTCTCTCGAATGGGCACATTTGTCCGGTGCTCTACGCAACGATGGCGCACGCAGGTTATTTCCATATCGAAGAATGTCTCACACTGAGAAAGTTCGGCAGTCGACTCCAAGGACATCCAGATCGTCTCGCATTACCAGGTCTCGAAACTACATCAGGCCCGCTCGGGGA
>JBBABN010000005.1:0-35134 GCA_041657665.1 Minisyncoccota bacterium | reverse complement strand
CAAGGTGATGTCGACTGACGATCTGCTACCGCTCGCCATCGAGCGCTTTCTCGGCAAGAGACCGGAGGAGATTAAGGACACATGCTTCATGACGCTCGAGGGTAACCTCCGTGGTGTGATCGGCACACTCGCAATCGAAGAACTGCTTCGCGAACGCGAGAAGTTCCAGCAGGCCGTCATGAATGAGGCCGGGCTCGACCTCAACAAGATGGGTATCGGTGTCGATACGTTTAAGATCCAGTCGATCACCGACAGTCGGAAATATATCGAATCGCTCGGTCTGAAACAGACCGCTGAAGTCGTCAAAAACGCAACGATCGGCCAAGCCGAAGCGAAGCGCGATTCTGACAAGCTGTCGGCGGAGGCTCGCAAGATTGGCGAAACGGCGCAAGCCGAATCGCTGAAAGCAATCTCGGATGCCGAACGCGATCGCGATACCACGATTGCCGACAACGCAGCTCGGGTACAGGCTCAACAGGCGCAAATCCCGATCGCTGCTGAAATCGCTGCTGCCAATCGAACCAAGGAGCTGAACACGGCCAAGGTCGAAGCCGAAAAGGCGACGATAACGGCCGGAATTCAGCTGCAGGAAGAAGAGCTGAAGCGCCGCGAAGCCGAGCTAAACGCGACGACCATCGTCACGGCCGAGAAAGATCGTGACGCTCTCGTGATCGCAGCCGATGCAAAAGCAAAGTCTGCGGAGCGAGAAGGTGAGGCCGTCCGGATCAAGATGGAAAAGGAAGGTCTCGGTACGCAAGCCAAGGATACCGGCGAAGCTGCCGGCCGTAAGGCCGTAGCCTCGGCGGTTCAGGCCGAAATGGAAGCCAATGCTGCCGGCGATAAAGCAAATCTGCTCGCGAAAGCTGCGGGTAAGGAAGCTGATCTGCTCGCCGGCGCTGCTGGTACCAGAGCTCAATTGCTCGCGGAAGCCGAAGGCATACTGAAAAAGGCCGAGGCGTTTAAAGCACTCGACGAGGGTGGACGATTCCTGATGATTCTTCAGGCTCTTCCGCCGATTATCGATGCTGTCGGTGTCGCTGCTGAAAAAGCGTTGACGCCGGCTGCTGAAGCAATCGGTCAGGGTCTCGCGAATGTCAAGGAACTGCGGATCATCGACATGGGTGGAGCAGGTGCTGGTACGACGGGCGGCAAAAATGTCCTCGGTCAGTTCGTGAATCTTCCGGTCGAAACGATCTACGGCCTCGTCAACAAGCTCAATGCTTCTGGCATGATGCCTTTGATCGAAGAACTCGCGAAGAAGTACGGATTCGATCTCGGGAAAGCGTTGGAGAGTCTCCCGGCGGCAAGTGATCCCTCATCCGCGATAGCGGAACCGAAAAAGGAAGCCGGTTCCACTGAATCGTAATATATAATTATTTCCGTTGATCTTTAAGAGCCCCGCCGCACTAACACTGCGGCGGGTTTTCTTTATGATATGCTTGCGCTTTACTACTGCTCGCGTACAATGCTCAGACTACTATGGTTGATATTCAAGATGTCGTCGTCTCACAAGAAAAGTTTGATGAGATGATAAAAGAACTCGAGCACCTGAAGACGGTGCGACGAACCGAAATCGCTAAGAATCTCGAATACGCTCGTTCACTCGGCGATCTCTCAGAGAATGCTGAATATCAGGAAGCGCGTGACCTACAGGCCGCGACCGAAGAACGTATAAAAAAACTTGAAGAATTGGTAAAAACTACGAAGATTCTTACGGATGGAAAAAAGAAGACCGAAGTCAGCTTTAATTCAAAAGTTTCAATTAAAAAAGAGGGGAGTGACGAAGTACATGAATATACTATCGTCGGCAGTGAAGAAGCTGATATGCGTGTAAAGAAGCTTTCTCACGTCTCGCCACTCGGTTCAGCACTGATGGGGAAGAAAAAAGGCGATGTTTTCACCTTCGAAACTCCGATGGGGAAACAGACCTATACGATAGAGAAAGTAGCGTAAATAAAAGGCGGGAGAACATCCCGCCTTTATTTTCTTGCTTCCTTCATTCAGGTTTCAAATTTTCCTGAATCAATTTCGGCTTTCATTCGTCCCCATTCATTACAGAAGAGAATGATAATATTGAAGAGCGAGAAACAGACAAAATATACTGCTTCGATTGTGACTATAAAACCAGAATAAAACACCACTTCAATCTGTTCGAGATATCCAGACGCCATACCTACATTTGCTCCTGCAAGCGTTCCAACGAAAAGTATGAGTGCCTCCATCTCAAACGAAAGAATCTCGTTTATGAGTTTACTCGCACCATAGATACCGGCGATTGCTCCAACGAACATTCCGGCGCCCATTCCTAACATGTGAGGGTCTGTGTCGCCGAATATTTCTGCGAGTCGTACTGTGAGCGCTCCTGCAATAATGCTGACAAGCATCATGACATAGAAGAACAAGAGTCGTTTCATCCGGCTCTTCGAGAACAAACTCAGGATACTCTCCCCTAGGATTAAAAGGATTGGTGCGACAATCCAGAAAAACCATAAAGACGAGCATGCAGAAAGAAGAACAGCAATTCCTTTGTCCATTTCTCACAACCTCTCTAAAGTAGATGTAGTTTGTACAGGTAATCTGTGTCGGATAATAATCTAGAGATACACTTTGTCAAGTTGTAAAACAACATGATACGATACACATATGTTGTGGGCCGATAGAATTGCAAGTGAGATACGAAACACACGCACTCCGCGAGACGGGAAGAAATTTCTAATTCGCGATGAGAAGACGCTCTCTGGCCGCGTGCATGTAGGAAGTATGCGCAGTGTTGCAGTACATGGTCTTGTTGCTGAAGTACTTGCAGAACAAGATATTTCGAACGAATTCCGTTTTGAGCTCAATGATTTTGATCCATTCGATTCCATACCAGGATATCTTGATGCAGAAAAATTTAAAGAACATTTGGGGAAGCCTTTATATGCCGTTCCGAGTCCAGAACCAGGGTTTAAAAATTATGCCGAATATTTTGGTGATGAATTTGTTGGAGTTCATAAGAAGACCGGCTTCACTCCGAATTATTATCGCGCAACTGAACTGTATCAGTCGGGGAAGATGGATTCCTCTATTAAAATTGCGCTCGAACGTGCGGGCGACATTCGCCGCATTCTGAAAGAAGTCTCAGGATCTGATAAAGATGATTCATGGCTCCCGATTTCAGTTGTGTGTGAGAAGTGCGGGAAGATGATGACGACACGTGCATATGAATTTGATGGTGAGACCGTTGGTTATTCTTGTGATAAGAATCCAGACGATATAAAGAGCTGTGGATATGTGGGGCGGACTGCTCCATGGAAGGGTGCTGCAAAACTTTTCTGGAAAGTAGATTGGGCAGCGAAATGGATTGTACAAGGTGTTGATGTTGAAGGTGGCGGTAAAGACCATTCAACCAAGGGCGGTTCACGCGATGTTGCGAACCACATTGCTCGAGAGATATTTGATTATGAACCTCCTTTCGATATGCCCTTTGAATTTTTTCTTGTTGGAGGAAAGAAAATGTCTTCTTCAAAAGGGCGTGGTAGTAGCGCGAAGGATATGTGCGATCTTTTTCCACCAGAACTATTTCGTCTCGTTTTAATAGGTAAAGATATTCGTGAACAAATAGACATTGATCCTTCTGGAGAATCAGTACCACGTATCTATGATTGGTATGATGAACTTGCAGAAAGTGTACGCGAAGGGAAGGCAGACGATTATTCGCGTCTGTATGCACTTTGTGAGCTTCCAGAAAATCGTGCGGCACTTTCATCTTCTTGGGAAATGCGTTTTCGTGAAGTTGCATTTATCGTGCAGATGGCGCACCTCTCACTAACCGAAGAAGCTAAGCGAGCAAAGGGAAGTGCACTGACAGAAGACGAAGAAATTAAACTCAATGAACGTGCACAGTATGCGAAGTTCTGGCTCGCGACTTATGCACCGGAAGAATTTAAATATGAATTACAAGAAGAAATACCAAATGTTGAACTTTCAGATACTCAGAAGAAAGCGCTTGCGATTCTTGCTGATTTTTTGAAGAATGAAGAACGTTCAGGTGAAGAGCTGCATGCACGCCTTCATGAAATGAAGACCGAAATCCCTATTCAACCCAAAGATCTTTTCCAAGTGTTGTATCGCATTTTCCTCAATCGTGATTCAGGTCCCAAAGCTGGTTGGTTTCTCGCTGGTCTCCCGCGCGATTTTGTCCTGCGACGCCTTAAAGAAGCAGTTGCTAGTTAGTGAGAGCCCAAAGCTCTCACTGTTGGTTCGTGCACCGCGAAGCCCTTTGTAATCAATGGGCGGAGTGGTGGGGATAACTTCGCTAGGTGAAGTGAGGAATGGTGGCATATACTGTCTTGTAGTGGGATGAAGTAGAAAGCTGGAATGGTGGCCTGTTTTCTACTTTCGCTCACCCATATTCCTATGTTCCTTGGAGAATACCTACACACTTTTGATCCTAAAAACAGAATATCGGTTCCGTCGAAATTCCGGAAGGATCTTGGGCGTGTCGTGGTCGTAACTCATGGTCTTGACCATTGTCTCTATCTTTATTCGCGCAAGACATGGGAGAAAGAAGCACAAACCTATGCTGCTGAGGTAAATGGAATAGCAACACGTCGCGGGCTCGCGAGACTCTTCCTCGCGGGTTCGTTCGAGGTTGAGGTCGACAAAGCAGGTCGGGTGCTCATTCCAGAGAATCTAAAATCATTTGCTTCACTTACTGAGAAGGCGGTTATTGCGGGAGTCGCCGATCGAGTCGAGATCTGGGAGGAGGGAGCATGGAAGAAGTACATTGCTGCGATCGAGCGTGATGCCGACGCCTACGTCGAGGAACTGGGCGCCACTAAGAATTAATATGATGGAGGCACGCCACGACAGTGTTCTTATGGCCGAAGTGCTCGAAGCACTTGATGTTCAGTCAAGCGATACAATAGTAGATGCAACAATCGGTGGGGCAGGACATTTTTCTTCTTTGCTCGCCGCCCTCGGAGAGGGCGGCGTTATTGTTGGTATTGATGCTGACCCTGCAGCGGTCGAACGAGGACGCGAAGTGTATGCACACGATCGTCGACATAATCGTCCTGTCGCACATCTGGTGAATGATAATTTCCGTAATCTTTCGCGTATTCTTGAACGGTTAAGTATCGCACCTGTCGATAAGATTCTCTTTGATCTTGGGTGGAGTGGCTACCAGATTGCTGCACCGCGTGGATTTTCTTTTGCTGTTTCCGAGGGGGAGGATCATCCATTATTGATGACCTACAGTGAAGGGGGAGAAACTGCAGCCGATATTATCAATACGTCTTCTGAAGAAGATCTTGCTGACATTATTTTCGTGTACGGCGAAGAACGATTCGCACGAGGTATTGCACGTGCGATTGTAGAAGCCCGCTCCAAAGAACGTATTCTTACAACCAACGCACTCGTTACTGCAGTACTCGCAGGAACACCGTCGTGGTATCACAAGCGTAAGATTCATCCAGCAACAAAAACGTTCCAAGCATTTCGTATTGCGGTTAATGATGAAATTGGCGCGCTTCGCGAAGGACTCGCTGCAGCGATTAATGCACTTTCTCCTCGTGGGCGTCTCGCGGTCATCTCCTTCCACAGTATTGAAGACCGAGTGGTAAAAAATGTCTTACGAGACGCTGCTGCTGCACATGAAGGGGCATTGTGTTCGAAGAAACCCATTGTTGCAGCACGTGCAGAGGTTCTTGCAAATCGTCGTGCACGAAGTGCGAAATTACGTATACTTTCCTATGCATAAATTCCATTATCCTTTTCATCATTCTCTTACGGCTCTTTGTTCCGGTGTTTTGGCGGTTCTCGTTGTTTCTTATATTGGGCTCATAGCTGTCGTTATGAGTTATGCCGCGACAACCATTGAGTTTTCTCAATCAGTAAGGAATGACGAATCAATGGTGGCAACTCTCGAAGGGCAGTATCTCTCTGTGGTTTCTGAAATTACTAATACCAACTATGTTGCAGATGGATATACTGTGCCTGTTGCAAAGATTTTTGTGCCAGCGAAGAGCACGACCGCGCTGCGCTAACTATGCGGGCACAGTTTCGAACTCGTATCCGTTTTATACTCGCATTCATTGTTCTGGTTGCTGTACTTATTGTTGTACGTCTCTATTTAGTACAAATTGTGGATGGGCAGGAGTATTCACAAAAAGCCGATAGACAATTTGCCTCTGGCGGGAGCGGCCTCTTTGATCGTGGTTCCATTTATTTTGCTCGTAAGGACGGCACGCTCATCTCAGCAGCGACCTTACAGACCGGGTTTCTTGTTGCGATAAATCCTCAGACACTTCTTGACCCTGAAGCCGCGTATCGTGCGATAACTGCGGTAGCCTCATCTTCTTTGAGTCATGATGCATTTCTCATTGCGGCCGCGAAGAAATCACAGGTCTATATAGAAGTTGCACACCATCTCTCGGACTCAGCCGGGCAAGAACTTTCTAATCTGCACATTCCCGGCGTGCAGGTATTACGTGAACGATGGCGCCAGTATCCTGGCGCCACACTCGCTTCTCAGTCGATAGGTATTGTTTCCTATGGTTCAGGAGATGTTCTCGCTGGTCGTACTGGTCTTGAAGCGAAGTATGAAAGTTCTCTCTCTCGTTCGGGGGATTCTCTCTATAAGAATTTCTTCGCGGAATTATTTTCTAATGTCGGCAATTTGTTGGTTTCTCCACAAGATGCTCATGAGGGCGATATTGTGACAACTATTGAACCCGATGTACAAACACGACTCGAGAGTGATCTTTCCAAGTTGAATCAAAAATATTCGAGTAAAGAATCCGGCGGCATCATTATGGACCCTGCCACTGGCGCCATTCTTGCGATTGCGAATTATCCCTCGTACGATGGAAATGAATTACAGAATGTTGATCCAACACTGCTTGGCAATCCGCTTGTTGAACATGTCCATGAATTCGGCTCTATTATGAAGCCGATTACGATGACTTCTGGACTTGATGCTGGAGTCATTACGCCAGAAACGACCTACAACGATACTGGTTGTATTACGGTAAATAAAGCGACTATTTGTAATTGGGATCTGAAACCTCGCGGTGTTGTTCCCATGAAGCAGGTCATTGTGCAATCGCTCAATGTTGGCGCGGCATGGATCGCAACTCAGCTCGGGCAAGATGCATTTCGTGCGTATTTCACCACACTCTTCGGGGAAAAAACAGGCATCGATATACAAAGCGAGAGTAGCGCACTGCTGAGTAATCTCTCGAAACCTCAACAGATCGGCTATGACACTGCCGCTTTCGGACAGGGTATTGCGGTCACGCCGATACAGATGGTTCGCGCACTTGGGGAAATGGCAAATGGTGGTGTGATGGTACAGCCACATCTGGTGAGTGCTGTGCGTCTTAATTCTGGTCTGGTGAGGGAACTCGACTGGGGTGAGAAGACCCCTGTTTTTTCTGCTACAGCGACTCGTGAGACTACTGAGATGATGACAGCACTTGTCGATGAAAAACTTGAAGGAGGAAAAGCGATTATTCCGACCATGTCAGTTGCCGCAAAAACAGGGACGGCACAACTTACTGATGGCCGTGGCGGGTACTATAAAGATCGTTTTTTTCATTCTTTTGTCGGATTTTTCCCTTCGTATAATCCAAAATTTATCATTCTCCTGTATACGAATGATCCACAAGGGGTTCAATATGCATCAGAGACACTTGATACGACCTTCCTTGACCTTGTGCACTTTCTCATTAACTATTACGCAGTACCGCCCGATCGGGGTGTTTCCATCTCGACAAGTCCGGGGTAATCCATATCAAACTATATGAAAAACCTTATTAAATCTATTATTGCTTTTAAACTGGGAATTTGTGCTCGCATCATTCTCCGCCGATACCAGCCTCATATTGTGATGGTGACAGGATCAGTAGGGAAGACCTCTACGAAAGATGCTGTGGCGGCAGTGTTGACTTCTCGCTTTTTCGTTCGGAAAAGCGAGAAGAGTTTTAATAGCGAGTTAGGAGTTCCATTTACTATTCTCGGAGTAGGGAATCCCTGGAGTAATCCTTTTGCATGGCTTCGTGTTATACGAAGTGCTTTTGCTCTTTGTGTATTACCGAATCATTATCCGAATATGCTCGTGCTTGAAGTAGGGGCGGATCGTCCTGGTGACCTTTCTCATATTCTGAAATTCGCAACACCCGATGTCGTTGTCGTCACACGACTACCCGAGATATCAGTGCATGTTGAAGCGTATGCTTCGCCTGAAGCAGTGCGAGAAGAAGAATTTTCTCCGGCGCATGCGCTTTCTGCTGGTGCGCCACTTATCATTTCATCTGATGATCCGTATGCTTGTGGCAGCGCGTCGCGTACACCAGCGCGAGTTATTTCATACGGCATGAATACTGATTCTGAAGTACGTATTAGTAAAATCGACTTCTTTGAAAAAAGAGGGGTGGTAGAAGGTATGTGTGCATCCGTTGTTATGAAAGGAGAACATGGAAAATTAATCGTCAAAGGTTCAGTCGGGAAAACTCAAATACTTCCGCTTGCTGCTGCGCTCGCTACCGCTCTCGCGTTCGACATATCACTTTCTGAATCTCTTGAATCTCTTGAATCATACGAGCCGCCTCCTGGTCGTGGCCGTATTCTTAAGGGGAAAAATAATTCCATCATTATTGATGATTCTTATAATGCGTCTCCCGTTGCAGTTGAAGAAGCTCTCGCGACACTGAAAATGTTTCCACACGCTAAACGTCGTGTCGCGATTCTTGGCGATATGCTAGAACTCGGACGCCATTCGGTCATAGAACATGAACGTATCGCTTCATTCGCGAGCGACGCAGCCGACGTTATTGTCACGGTTGGTATTCGAGCACGAGCATTTGGTATTGCACCAAAAAATGCTGTCGTCATGCAATTCGATAATGCAGCAGCAGCATCTGTGACTCTTCCAGAACTCATTCAAGAAGGCGATGTTGTTCTCGTAAAGGGTTCACAGTCAATCCGCACTGAGCGCATTGTCGAAGCTCTCCTCGCCAATCCTGCTGACGCATCAAAGCTTGTTCGACAAGAGAAGAAGTGGAAGCAGAAAGCGTAGTCTCTGCAGGATATTTGCTATACTAAGAATATGGAAGAACAAAAAAAAGAGGCGATGATAGGCAATTATCTGGTATCAGCACTCGATATGGAAGATCAGATGAGTATCGGGGTTTATGGAGAGTATACGCAGAAAAGTGCGTGGCCAGACACTTTGAGCGACGAGGCCTTCGAGAATATACAGAAGCTTCTGAAGATTGTGATAGAAGAAACAGAGGGACACAAAAGAGCATTTTCTGAATTGCAAAAGAAATTAAACGAGTCGTCCCTATGAACGAAGGCAAAGAAAAATTACTGAAGTATTTTGAAGATATGAAAGCGCTCGAGGAGTCGACACGAGATTATTATATGAAAGTTTCTCTTGACCCAAACGTGGACAATCAAGAAGTTAAAAACACATTTGAGAAGATATCAAACGATGAGCAGAGACACGCTGATAGTATAGGAGAAGTTTTGAATATCATTCGTTATAACCTCTAACAAACTCGTGTGTATGAATATATTCAAAAAGATAGAACAAAAAATCAGAAACTACCTAAGTCACACTCCTAAGTTGTATGCACTTGTGGTTGGTATTGGAATTGTGGTGTTTTGGCGCGGAGTTTGGCACACTGCAGACTATATTCACACCATTTTCAATATCCTGTATTCTCCAGAATCGTCTACAAGTCTTGCATCCGCACTTTGGTGGGATGGTCCTCTCTCATTTGTTGTAGGTGTTATCATTTTGAATTTTACAGGAGCGTTCACTTCGAGCTTCATCGGGAACGAACTAATTCTCTCAGGATTACGAGGAGAACGGCAATTTAACAAGCGAGCAGAGACTGAATTAAAAGATGAAGAGATCGCAATCAGTGATATTAAAGATGAATTGTTGGTTATTTCTGAAAAGTTAGAAGTATTAAAGAAATAAGCCAATTGCTCTCATCGAAGCATTAAACATGTGGAAAATACTGTCAGTATCGTAAGGATAGAAAAGCGTTATTTCTTTGCCTCTACCTTAAGACTCTCGAGCGGTATCCCTTGATATTGTCTCTTACTGATCTCCTTATCTTCCGATAGTACTTTCACGGTGAAGCCAGCATCTTCAATAATTTTTATATAATCATTCTTCAGTAAGGCACCGCCGACACATCCAGCTATCAGTTTACCGTTAGCTCTTTGTTCAGGTGAAAGCTCATCAAGGAGCACTATATCCGAAATATACATGCGACCACCTTTGCTAAGCACCCGATATACCTCACCAAATACTTTTGATTTGTCCGGGGCCAGATTCACAACACAATTGCTTATAACGACGTCAATGGAGCTGTCCTCGATAGGTAGTTTCTCGATGTCGCCTAATTTGAACTCTATATTTGTATACCCCTGATTTGTAGCGTTCTCTCTCGCCATAGTGACCATTTCTTCTGTCATATCCACGCCAATCACCTTGCCGGATACACCAACCTTATCAGCAGCTAGAAAACAATCGAGCCCGGCACCAGAGCCGAGATCCAATACCGTTTCGCCTTCTTTAATGAGAGCTAAAGCAATTGGGTTACCGCATCCTAAACCAAGATTAGCGTTACCGACTTTGGCAATTTCTGCATCAGAGTAGCCGATGCTTCGGGCAATTTTCGCGTGTTCAGTCTTATTTTGGCAACTACACCCACAACAGCCGCCCTTGGTGGCCACATCGCTATAAAAATCTTTGACGATTTTCTTTACCTCCGCATCTGTTTTCATTTTCTTTTACTCTTTATCATTCCTATACTACCAGCAATGACTGATAAAAGTCCGAGAAATTGTCCTCCTGGACTATCATCAATCTCTCCGTATACAATCATAAATACGCCAAATACTACGGCGAGAATGAAGCAAATTATTCTACCTATTTTCATAAAGTGTATTGGTGACCCCACAGAGAATCGAACTCTGATTACCACCTTGAGAAGGCGATGTCCTAACCGTTAGACGATGGGGCCCTTCATGTTTTATAGCAAAAAAAGCAGAGAGAGGGAAGTAGAAAAAAGGCGGAGGGTATCCGCCTTTTTTAAAAAATCCCGTATTCGTTAATCAGCATCATTGCGATCGCAGGGAGGTAACGACCTCTCTGTAAATCTTCCGGGTGCCATATCCCTGGATCTTACCGGTGTCGAGATGGCGAGCTTCGGGGTTGTTTTCGGTTTTTCTGCATCCTTCTTTGTTCCGTCCGAAGAAGGAATAGTTTGTGTGCGATTCATAAAAACATCCTTTCGTTAGGAGGAAAGAGAAACTAACCGAAGTTACTATTCTATAAATATGATATCAGCACCTGTGTAATTTGTCAAGAAAGGAGGTTATCCACAACGGCTTTTACCTCTCCGCCATCAGCTCTCCCGCCACATTCTTTCATAACGGCACCGATAAACTTTCCCATATCGGCTTTGGAGGAGACATTCAGTTCAACCATTTTCGCTCGTGCGATTTTCTCGATTTCTTCACGACTCATCATAGTAGGAAGATAGGATTCTATAATGACGAGCTCGGCTTTTTCTGGTTCAGCGAGGTCGTTGCGCGATGCCTTCTCGAATTGTTCTATAGAGTCCTTTCGTTGGCTCGCTGCACGTTTCAAGACGGCGATTGACTCATCATCGTTGAGGTATTCATCGGGTTTGCGCTTCTTGGCGACGACTTCGTTCGTCATCGCGGTCACGAGTGAACGGAGTGTGCGGAGACGCACCTCATCATGTGCCCGTAGAGCGTCAGGAATCGATTGTTTCAGAGTTTCGTGTAGAGCCATAGAACTAGTATACTATAGGTATGGAATCAGCCACATTACTTATTCTCCTACTCGTTGCTGTGCTTATTGGTGGTTTTGCTTTGGTGCTGTATACGCTGAAACGAACGTCGAAGTCTGAAGACAGTGGTTCGATGGTACTTCTCCAACAACAGCTCCAGAATCTCGAGAGAACGCTCGACGCGCGTGTCTCGGAGTCGTCGAAGCAGATGCAAGAAAATGCGCATCGGCAATTTACCGAATCGTCGCGACTGATTAAAGAAATCACGCAAGAAGTCACTTCGGTAAAAGAAATCGGCCGCCAGACACAAAGTTTCGCGGAACAACTCCAGTCGCTTCAAGACCTGCTGAAGAATCCGAAACAGCGCGGCATTCTCGGCGAATATTATCTCGAGACCGTGCTTAAAAATGTGTTGCCACCCGGTATGTATCAAATCCAGTATCCCTTTAAGAATGGCGAAATAGTGGACGCTGCGGTATTCGTGAATGATAAAATCGTCCCGATTGATTCGAAGTTTTCACTCGATAACTACAACCGCTTCGTAAGCACGCAAGTGGGGAGTGCTGAACGCGTTACTGCCGAGAAGGCGTTCGTAAATGATCTAAAGATGCGTATTACCGAAACCGCGAAGTATATTCACCCCGAAGAAAACACGATGGATTTTGCATTTATGTTTATTCCTTCCGAAGGCATCTATTACGATCTTCTCACTAACCAAGTCGGCGGGGGAGGAGAAGAAAACCTCATTCAACGTGCATCGAGCAAATATAAGGTTATCATTGTCTCGCCGACCTCATTCCTCGCATATCTGCAAACAGTAATGCAGGGGCTCAAGGCGCTCCAGATAGAGAAGAAGGCAGTAGAAATCCAGCAGAGGGTAGGGGAGCTTGGGAAGCATATCGGCTCGTGGCAGGAATATTACCGGAAGCTTGGCGTCGCGCTCGGCACGACCGTTAGCCATTTCAATAGTGGCTACAAAGAGCTTGGCAAGATAGACAAAGATGTCTACCGCATCGCCGAGAGTAAAATCGGTATCGAACCCGAACTCCTCGATAAGCCAGCGATGTCTGAGGAGTAGAACTTGTGTTTTAGACAGAAGAATGCTAGATTGGGGGGACTATGGAAGTGGCCGTAATCAAGACCGGCGGGAAGCAGTATGTCGTCTCTAAAGGCGACACTATTGCTATAGAAAAGCTCCCGGGAGAATTGAAGAAAGGCGACACAGTTGTCTTCAGCGAGGTGCTCCTCGTCGACAACGGCTCGGACACGACCATCGGTACGCCTGTTATTAAGGGCGCAGAGGTCAAGGGCACCGTTGTTCTCGCCGGGAAGGCAAAGAAAGTTGAGGTGGTGAAGTACAAGCCGAAGAGCCGCTACTACAAGCGCGTCGGACATCGCCAGCCAGTGCTCAAAGTGAAAATCGATTCGATTTCCTAACCTTCTCATATGTGAGCGAGCGCAGACCTGAAAAAGGGTTTTGCTTTTATTTATTTCGTTAAATTATATTCATTATGCAAGTAGGAAGATGGAATCATCAATCGACCAGTGGTCCCTCGGGAACACCTTCGGGATCTTCGAGAAGTTCACATGGAGGCGAACGTTCGTATTCGTCACGGCCGTCTGGTCAGGGAAGTACGGGTGCACGTCGTTTTAGTGATCGTGGAGGAAGTCGTCCGCCTTCTCGTGGAGGATTTAGTAGCAGACCAAGCTTCGGCAGTCGCGGACGTGCGCCTTCTCGTGGAGGAAACCGTGGTGGCTTTGGCTCATTCGGTACGACCGAAGCCGAGATTTCGAAGTTTATGAATAAAGCGGTAGTCACGACTGAAGAGCCAGTCTTCGTTCCTGAACACACCTTCGCCGATTTCGACATCAACGAACATCTGAAGAAGAACATTATCGCTCGTGGCTACGAAGCTCCGACACCTATTCAGGATAAAACCATTCCGCACGCACTCGCCGGTCAAGACATTGTTGGTCTCGCCGCGACCGGAACAGGGAAGACCGCAGCATTTCTTATTCCGATGATCGATAAAGTCATGAAGCAGAAAGGTGATCGTATTCTTATTATGGCGCCAACACGCGAACTCGCGGCACAGACTGAGAAAGAACTCGCGGGCTTCGCGAAGGGTCTCGGCTTCCGCGGTATGGTCGCGGTTGGTGGTACGAATATCGGTCCCCAAATAACTCAATTGAAGCATGATCCAGCATTCGTTATCGGCACTCCCGGACGGCTTAAAGATCTTATGGAACGTAAAGCACTCGACCTCTCCGGTTTCGGTACGGTCGTGCTCGACGAAGCAGACCGGATGCTCGATATGGGATTCATCGACGATATGCGTATGATTCTCGGGAAGATGAAGAAAGAACGTCATACACTCTTCTTCTCCGCGACGATGGGTAAAGAGATTGAACGATTGATTGGCGACTTCCTCGTGAGTCCAGTCATTATCTCAGTAAAGACCAGCGACACGCCGACCAGTATTGATCAGGATGTGGTGCGTATTCCACGAGGGAAAGACAAGTTCGAAATGCTCGTCGAGCTCATGAATGATCGCAACTTCAATAGAGTGCTGATATTCGGCCGCACGAAATATGGGGTTGAAAAGATCGCGAAGGATCTCTCGCGACGTCACATCCACGCCGAGTCTATCCATGGCAATAAGACCTACAGTGCTCGTATACGAGCTCTGGACGCATTCAAAACAGGGAAGGTGGGAGCACTCGTCGCCACAGATGTCGCCGCGCGCGGCCTCGATATTCCTGCCGTCTCGCACGTCATCAACTATGACCTTCCTTCGACCTACGAGGATTACATCCACCGCATCGGCCGTACCGGTCGTGCTTCTCTCAAAGGTCGTGCACTGACCTTCGTCCAAGATCGCTAGGTTTCTTTGCGGTTACTGAGTGCCGCGCGGAGGGTTTCTGCGTCGGAATATTCGAGCTCGGAGCCGGTCGCGAGGCCGCGTCCGAGTTCTGATAACTTCAACTGATCGCGATAGGGCGCGAGGAGTTCGTGTATACGGTCAATCGTATGTTCGCCTTCGCTGGTCGCCGAGAGTGCGAGCACGATTTCTTTTAATCCACTTTTCAGGCCTGTCTGCGCAGACAGACGTTTTTCAATTATGCGCACTAATTCTTTTTCGCGAATTGCACCCTTGCCGGTGAGCGTGAGCACTCCACCAAGAACAAAATAGTGTCCGTGATACGTTCCGGCACGCTCCACTGCGGCGAGATCCTGATCTTTTTCGACCAGCATTAGTTGGGTGTCGTCGCGCATTTTATCAGAACAATAATTACAAATTTCGTTGTCGCCACTTGCCCCGCGAAGCCTTGGCGAAGTGGGGTTATGAAAACGCAAACATTCAGGACACTGTCGGACATTCTTTCCTAATGATGAAATAAGTTCGGCGAGTTTGGTGCGTTCGGTAGAAGGGGTCGCGAGAAGATAAAAAACAAATCGCTTCGCCTGACGCGGACCGATGCCAGGGAAGCGAGAGAGGGCAGAAGCGAGTTCGTCAATATGATCCATAAAATACAGGTGTAAGTTGCAAGGTGTAAGTGGTAAGTGAATGCATAGAATTCTTATACCTTACACCTTATTTCTTAAAACTCTTGTGCGAGTTCGCCGAAGCCCGACTTGTCCATCGGCTGGAAGGTGGCGCGCTTCTCGTCGAAGTAGAGTTCCGTTCTGCCGGTCGGGCCGTTACGGTGTTTTTCGATAAGAATTTCGGCGACATTCGGGCGGTCGCTTTCAGGGTTCCGTTTATCTTCACGATGGATAAACATCACGACATCAGCGTCCTGTTCGATAGAGCCCGAGTCGCGCAGGTCGGAGAGGCGTGGTTTACCGCCACGCTGTTCTACGGCGCGCGAGAGCTGTGAGAGGGCAATAACTGGTACCTTCAACTCGCGCGCGAGACCCTTAAGCGAGCGAGAAATTTCAGTCACTTGTTGGACCATTGAGTCAGAGGCCTTGGTCGAAGTCGGCGCCATCAGCTGAAGATAATCCACGATAATAAGCCCGATGCCACGGTCGCGCTTCAGCCGCCTGGCGACCGCGCGCATCGCGAGGATATTGTTGCCCGGCTTATCATCAATGTAGATAGGAGCTTTTGAAAGTGTCTCGAGTGCATCGCGAATACGGTCGAAATCATCTGATTCTTTTACTTGTCCCGTGCGCAGTTTCCACGAGTCAACGAATGACTCTGCCGCGAGCATGCGGTCGATGAGCTGTTCGGAGCTCATTTCGAGTGAAAAAATACCAACGGGAACATTGTAGCGGACGGCGGCATTGCGTGCGATATCGAGCGCAAGCGATGTTTTACCCATCGAAGGTCGCGCTGCGAGGATGACGAGGTCGGAGGGGTGGAATCCGGAAAGAAGCGTATCGAGATCAGGGAATCCTGACGGAACCCCACGAATACCATCTTCTTTTTTCGAGAGCGCTTCGATACGATCCCACGCCTCGTGGATGGTATCGCCAATCGCGGTGAATTTGTGTGCAGCTGAAGCATCGCCGATGGCATAGATACTTTTCTCGGCTTCGTCGAGTACTTCCATCGTGTCGCGCGCGTCGTTGTAGGCAGATTCGGTTATATTGCATGCCGCGTCGATGAGAGAGCGCATTAAAAATTTGCGCGAGACGAGTTCAGCATAATGAGAGAAATTTCCTGGTGCGGGTGCTGAACCGACCAGTTCAGCAAGGTAACTCCTGCCGCCGCCATGTTCAAGCTGTCCTTGATTTTGCATTCTCTCGGAGAGAGAAAGGAGATCAATCGGCTCACTTCGTTGCGCGAGCTCGCTCATCGTGCCGAATATAATGCGATGTTTTTCGGCGTAAAAAGAATTGGCGCTAATGAGGTCAGAAACATCATGAATAGCGTCTGGCTTAAGCAAGAGAGCCCCCAGAAGGGCACGCTCGGACTCGAGTGACTGTGGGGGGACGCGGTCGGAAGCCATCACCTTCAATTGTATCAAAGAGTTGTCCGAGTCAACACTTGACCATTTGGCCCGTCATCCACACGATATCCCTTGTCTAAAATCTCGTCTCGGATGCGGTCGGCCTCTTTAAAATCTTTTGTATTGCGCGCTTCCAGACGACGGGCGAGCATATCTCGTATTTCTTCAGGTGCATCATCCTCGAGTACGGTTTTTGTTGCTGGCGGATTCACGAGTGAGAGACCAAGATGAGCATCAGCTTCTTCGATAAGTCCCCATTTTTCTTCAGGTGAGTATTCTTCGCTGCGAAGTGCATCCCAGATAAAACCGAGCGCTTGAGGTGTGGCAAGGTCGTCGCGTATGGTTACGAGAAATCGTTCGCACAATTCTTTCCGTATACCTTTTTGTTTTGATTCAAGTGCGATCTCGCGCGAGAGATTCCAAAGTCGGTCGAGAGCACTTGCGGCGCCAATGAGAGCGTCCCATGAGAAGGAGAGGGGAGTCCGATACTGTGCTTGAAGGAAGAAATAACGGAGAGCGAGCGGAGAAATTCCTTTTTCTGCGATATCAGAAAGATACACGACATTGCCAATCGATTTTGAAATCTTTTCACTTCCCATATTGAGAAATGCATTATGCATCCAGTAGTGGGAGAGTGTCCGACCATTTGCCGCTTCGGACTGAGCGATTTCATTATTGTGATGAATAGCAATGTGATCTTCACCGCCCGTGTGAATATCGATTTCTTGACCGAGTAGGGAGCGTGCCATTGCCGAACATTCGATATGCCAGCCAGGATTACCACAATCCCATGGACTATCCCATTGTTGAAGATCTCCAGACTTTGCTTTGCGCCAAAGAACAAAATCAGCTGAATGGCGTTTTCCTTTCACTACTTCGACACGTGCGCCTGCTTCAAGCTGTGCATCCGATAATCCGCCCAATTTCCCATAGCCAGGAAATTTTTCAGTATCGAAATAAAGACCGTCGGAGAGACGATACGCGAATCCTTTTTGTTCGAGTGTTTCTGCGAGCGCTATTTGTTCTTTTATATATTCGGTTGCGCGTGGAAAACGAATATCATTGGTATCAATGTGTAATTCATCAAGATCTTCGATAAAAAGTTTTGTATATCGTGCGGCGATTGCTTCTGGTGTTGATTTCTCTCGTTTCGCACCAACGGCTATTTTATCCTCACCACGATCGCCATCGCCGACCATATGGCCGACATCGGTAATATTAATAACACGGCGTACGTGATATCCGTCGTTAATCAAAACGCGCGCAAGTGTGTCAGAGAATACATACGAACGCAGATTTCCAATATGGGCAGGACCATACACGGTTGGTCCGCAAGAATACATTAATACAATGCCAGGTTTTTGTGATATGAAGAGCTCTTTCTTTCCTGAGAGAGTGTTCGTTAAGAATATCTGTGACGAGCCGCGATGTTCAGCATCAGTTCGTTTTTTAAATAAATTTGTAAACCATTTCATAATGCTGTCGAGTACGTTAAAAAATCCAGCGTTTTTTCGCAAGGAAAAGGGTCAGAAGCATACCGAGCGCAAACATACTTCCGGTAATAATCCAAAACGCATTTGGTTCTTGTTGGAGCGGTGTTCCTAGAACTCCCATACCAAATACAAAGGTAATAAGTTGAAGAGGGACAAAGATGAAGGTGATGACCGTGAGTGTTTTCATAATTTCATTCTGGCGTGCCTCGAGAAGTGCCTTATTTGTTTCGCGCATCTCGGTTGCGACGGCGCGATGCGTTTTAACAAGATGCATTGCTTGGGTGCGTTCTGCGAGAATATGTTCAGCGTGTTCTGCGAAGGAACTGTCAAATAAATCGCACACGGTTTGTGCTCCTAAGAAGCGGCTGAGCGGTTCTTCCTGATTAGCGAGTAGCGCCTCGAGATGGAGGAACGCCCGGCTCACATTTGAGATATCTCGAACGGTTGCACGTTCGTGTCCATTGAACATATCTTTTTCGATACGTTCAAGACGATCGGAGAGATGTCTGGCATGATTGTGTACCGCAGCATACATATGAACGAAGAGAATCTCAATCAATATGTCAGTGGTAATAGATTCATGTCTTGTGGTGAGGTCTCGTGTCTCAAAAAGTTTTTTCAGATGGTGAAGCGGTTCTACGATCTCATACCGTATGGTTATGATGAAATTGCTTCCTACGACAAAATCAACTTCTTGGTTTCTGGTTTCGCCGGTCTCAGCGCCTTGTGCTGGGAAATGAAGGACGAGAAGCGCGCTTGTTCCACCATCGATAACGAGTGGTGAAGGGGTAGGGGAGAACAACTCTTTTTGAATAAGTTCACTAATCGCAAAATCTTCTGCAATTTGTCGAATTTCTTCGTTGGTCGGTTGTTCCAGATCGATCCATACACCGTCTCGATAATCGTATCGAAATATCATGATTCTAGAATACCATACGCTCACGTGAATGATGGGGCATGGTATACTCTGCACAATGGAGATTTTAGAAAAATATAAACGTCCATACGACGTCGCTGTACGCGGCGTTTCGTTCGCACTTGTTGCGGCTGTTGCATTTGGTGGGGGACTCTTTATGGGAAATGGCGGCTCTACCGCCGCAGTTATTAATCATATTCCGCTTATTGGTGACGGTCTTGATGCGACGCCAGACCCAAATGTTGACCTTACTGATTTTTGGAAGGCATGGAATGAACTCGATTCTCATTATGTCGTCACACACGCGTCTTCGACAATCCCTTCAGTAAGAGATCGACTTCTGGGTGCCATTACCGGTCTTGCTGATTCTTATAACGATCCGTATACCGTTTTCTTCCCTCCGAAAGAAGCAAAAGCATTTTCAGAAGCTATTTCGGGAAGTTTTGCGGGTGTTGGTATGGAAATTGATATAAAAGATTCGGTATTAACGGTCGTTGCTCCCTTGAAGGGAACTCCGGCTGAAGCTGCTGGAATTGAAGCAGGCGACCAGATTGTTGCTATTGATGGAAAACCGACTGACGGCCTTGCTGTGGATGTTGCTGTACAAAAGATTCGCGGTCCTGTCGGAACGACTGTCAGTCTGGATATTATTCGTGCGAAGAAATCAATGAACATAAAAATTGTTCGTGACACGATTCAAGTGCCAGAAACTGAAGATGGTCTGGATGTTGCGAGTGGTGTCTATCACATCGCGTTGTATGAATTTACCTCAAGTTCCGCATCTCTTTTTAATCAAGCCTTCACACGCTTCAAAGATTCTGGATCGAAGAAACTCGTGATCGATTTGCGCGGTAATCCGGGCGGGTATCTCGATGCGGCAGTCGCTATTGCGAGTCATTTTATTCCCAAAGGAGCAGTCGTCGTTACTGAGGATTTCGGTGGAAAAGATTCAGGCCAACCGCACAACAGTCTAGGTTATAACGATACTCCTGCTGGGACAAAGATCGTCGTGCTTATTGATGGCGGTTCCGCTTCGGCCTCTGAAATATTTGCCGGTGCTTTGCAGGATACGAAAGTTGCAACTTTGATTGGCACAAAATCGTTCGGCAAAGGTTCGGTACAAACACTTATGGATCTCGGAGGCGGATCACTTAAGGTGACGGTCGCACGTTGGGTCACTCCTGCTGGTCACTGGATTATGGGTAATGGTGTCACTCCCGATATTATCGTGCCGTTTACTCATGAAGACGCTGCCGCTAAAAAAGACCCACAAATGGCACGCGCCATCGAATTTTTGACTACGGGAAAGTAAAGGAGTACAGTAGCTATATATGAAAGTTATATTGATTAAAGACGTGAAGAATATAGGGCGTGCTCACGAGGAAATTGAAGCGTCTGACGGATATGCGCTTAATTTCCTTATTCCAAAGAAACTCGCTATTCCTGCTACGTCTGTTGCAAAGAGGGAAGCCGAAACACGTCGAAAACAAACCGTGGACCGTACCGAGCTCGATGCTGCATTGCTTACGCAAAATATTGCTTCTCTTGCTGATGCGCACATTGTAATTAAAGTGAAGGCAAATGAAAAAGGTCATCTCTATGACGCGGTAGGGGGGCCGGAAATTAGAAAGGCAGCAGAAGAAGAGCACATCGATCTTCCTGAAGGAGTAATAAAACTCGAGAAACCGATAAAAGAAATTGGGACTTTTGATATCCCTGTCGCATCTGCCGACACTTTCGGAAAGTTTTCTATCACGATTGAAGCGGAATAATTACCGTTCCGCCAGCAAATAGAAATAAAGAGCGCGCTCCGGGCCGCTCGGCCAAGTCTTACCCTCTTTATTTCTGTTTGTTGGCTCTACTTAAACAACGTCGACAACTTTTTTTGCAGAGATGTTTCCGGTGAAGCTTATTTTGCGTTTGGTGCGGAATGCGACGGTGCCGGTGGTCATGGAGAAAAGAGTGTGGTCACGACCGACACGGACATTCTTACCCGCTTCGATTTTCGTACCGCGTTGGCGGACGATAACCATACCCGGGCGGGCGGCAGAGCCGTCAGCAAGCTTCACCCCGAGATATTTCGGGTTTGAATCGCGCAAGTTCTTTACTGATCCTCCTGCTTTTGTATGTGCCATAGTGGTATAGTTTTACCGTATGACTATAGCAGAGGCACGCGAAAAATGCAAAGCGACCATTTCTAAAATACCCAGAGACATCCTTATCATTACCGTACTTGTACTCGCCTCGTCCTCGAGTTTTGGACTCGGATATCTTGCTGGATTTGATGCTGGATTATCTGAACAGGCAGGGCAGGGAAGCGGTGCTGTTCTTAATAGTCCATCTCTCGCTACTACAACGCCAGGAGGAGAGATCGTCGCATCAAAGTCAGGCACGAAATATTATTTGTCCTCATGTGCATCAGCGAGTCGTATTTCAGAAGCAAATAAAATTTGGTTTACTTCTGCGGAGGCCGCTGCTGCGGCAGGTTATACTCCGGCTGCAAATTGCAAAGGCATTTAAAAACAAGGTTCGACCTTAAATCCGAATTCCCAAGGTCGAACCTTGTTTTTATTTCTGATATAATAAAAATAATGAATGATGATCTTACTGCTGAGCGTCTTGCAAAAGTTGTCCATGAAGGACAACGCACGATGCCTGAAGATCGTCCAATGTTGATCTGTAAACCGAAACAGATAGAATCGTGGCGCGTGTTTAAGATTATGGCAGAATTCGTTGAAGGTTTTGACATTATACGACAATATGGTCTAGCAGTGACTATCTTCGGAACCGCCCGCGCCTCATTTGAAGATAAAGTATATAAAAATGCTGAAGCACTCACTAAGCGACTTTCGAAAAGAGGTTTTGCGGTTATTACTGGTGGCAGTGCCGGCGTGATGCAAGCCGCTAATAAAGGTGCATTTGAAGCCGGAGGTATTTCAGTTGGTTTTAATATCAATTTGCCCAATGTGCAATACTACAATCCGTACCTCACTGAGAAGTTTAGCTTCGATCATTTCTTTGTACGAAAGGTGATACTCACCTATGCTTCTGAAGTGTATGTATATTTTCCTGGCGGTCTTGGAACATTGAACGAATTTTTTGAAATTATTACGCTCGTACAAACAGGGAAGATTCGTAAGATGCCTATAATCCTCTTCGGAAGGGAATACTGGACGCCCCTCCTCTCTTTTATTGAAAAAACGCTTTACGAAAAACATGCGGCTATTGATGAAAAAGATTTAAAACTATATACGCTCGTTGATTCAGTTGATGAGGCATACGAGTATATCGTCGCGCACATATCCTGTTAGGTGAAGGGTAGGGCTGGTTTATCCGAGCTCTAGAGAAAGCTAAGTGTCGCACAATATATCTTTTACGACACCAGCAAGGGCTGCTGTCGTAAAAGATTGGCAACATTTTGCAACCGTTAAAAGCACAGTCGCAAGAATGTTGCCGTTTATATCTTTGCGACAATCCACTGCCACGCTTGCACAATAAGATTAAAGACGTATTGAATATTTTCTTGTCCAGCCGGTGAATTAATAATTGCTTGAATTGAAATGCCGAAGAATGACAAAGCGAGAATAAGCACAAAGATCCAAAAGATGAGTTTCAACATGGGGTAATTTTATCACACACCACTTCCCTATTAATAAAAGATTTTAGAGGTACGAAAGAGGATTGAGGTAGGCGGTAAGTGTAGCGACTGGCATAGTAGCATTCGCACAGGCAGAAGTTGCTCCGCGGAACTGTTTTAAGGTCATAATCTCCGTTCCTTCAGTCGCGTAGACGCCGAAGTGGAGGTGCGGTCCGGTCGCGTAGCCAGTCATTCCAGAAAGTCCGATAACTTGTCCGGTACTTACCGCCTGTCCTTTGGCTACATCGATAGTAGAGAGGTGTGAATAGAGGGTACTGATACCGTTGTTGTGTTTAATCATCACCCATTTGCCGAATGAATAGCACCCTTTAATAAGGTCAGTATTACCGGTGCCGAGTATTGTGCCTGAGAGTGCAGCTTCGATTGGTGTACCGATAGGAACACCAATATCAATAGCGTTGTGTCCGTTGCCGTTGTATATCTGAGAATTTGCAGTGGCGAATGCGGTGTTGCCGAAATATTGAGTGATACAAAATGGATTTCCGAAGACACTTTTTCGTTGTGCACAATTAGCCATAAAAGTGCCAGAGAATGGCCACGAGAGAACGCCAGAACCAACTTTAGGCAAAAGATTTGGGTGTACGACCAGATTTAGTTGGTCTTGAAGATTGATGATCTCTTGTTCAAACGATTTCTCCGCTGCTTTTTTTTGCGCAATCAACTTCTGATAATTTGATTCTTGATTATTCGTATCAGCAAGTAATTTTTGTTGCGCCGCTTTACTGGCATCTACTGAACGCTTCTGTACGGTCAGATCATTTTGGAGTGATACAAGGTCTGCTTTCGCAGCAGCGACTTGGTCTCGATTGGTTGTGAGAACGACACGCACAGAGCGAAGATTTTTTATATCATCAGAAAGAGCGCGGTTAAATTGGAGTGCTTCATCAGCTGTTTGCCAAGCGTCATTTAATGAACGTGCAGAAATGAGTCCGATAATCAGTGGTGCGTTCTCATCTTCAGCGATAGTGCGCAATGCTTTGGCAATCGCGTTTTGATCCGCTTCAATTGCTGTTTCTTTATCGCCAATAGAAAGAGAAAGTTGTTGTATTTGAAGGTTTGCCGAAGCAATTTTATTTTGTGTCGCTTGAATTTGTGTGGCGAGTTGTTTCTGAGAAAGGGTCAGAGTATTAACCGTTGACTGAAGCGTGTTCTTTTTTGCACCGATAGCATCAAGTTGTTTCTGAAATGATGCAATATCTGCTTTTAACGAGTCAAGTTGTTTATTATTTGCATTGATCTGAGTTTGAATGTCCGATGCCGCGTCAGCATATGCGGGAAATGGAGTGCCGAGGATAAACCCAGTGAGACCTACAAAAAAAATGAAAAGAAAACCGATGCGCGTCATCCTTCGAGTATAGCAATTGCTTTCCTTATACGCGAAATGGTTTCTTCTACGCCCAAGATGGAAACGAGGGTAAACGGGTCAGGCGAGCGTTCTTGGCCAGAAAGCGCATAGCGCAAAGGCCAGAGCAGAGCGCCTCGACCTCCCTTCCCTCTCGCTTCCTCCTCGTTCGCTAGAGGCATAATGACTTCCTTTACTGCCTCAGCAGATACGCCTTCAGGGAGGGCTTTTAGGGGCTCTAGGAGGCTTTCTAGGGCGTTTTTAGTCATACCCGGACACTCTTTTGGCTCCTTTAGAGAGAGCTGATTTCGGTCAAGCGTTGGCTCACTGAAAAGGCAAGAAAGTTCGCTAGAAAGCATGTCGCGTGCCTCGGCAAAAGTGTGAGTGCGTTCTTTCAGAAGTGGTACTGCTTTCGCGAGGTTCGACCTCGCGAAATTCGCGAGGTCGAACCTCGCGAGATGCGCAAGGAAGTCGTCATCAGAGAGATTGCGCATCCAGTGCTGATTGACTGAGAGAAGTTTCGTTCGGTCGAATATTGCACCGCTTTTTTGTACTCCGTCGAATGAAAACCGTTCGATCAATTGCTCTAGTGAAAAGTGTTCCTCATCTGTGCCAGGATTCCATCCAAGTAGAGCGAGATAATTAACCATTGCTTCAGGAAGGATTCCTTCATTGCGATAGTCTGCAAGTGATACAACATGATGACGTTTAGAAAGTTTCTTTCGATCCGCTGATAGAATAAGTGGCAAGTGTGCATATATTGGGCGTGAGAAACCAAGCGCTTCTTGAATCAATATTTGTCTCGGCGTGCTGGAAAGAATATCTTCGCCGCGGATCACATGTGACACTTGAGCATCAGCATCATCCACTACGACAGCAAAATGATACAGAGGGTCTTCAATAGATCGTGCAATAACAAAATCTCCAAGTTCAGTAGTATCAAAAGTAATATCTCCATGGATAAGATCGTTAAACACTACAGTCTTCCCTGGATTTTTAAGTCGAATAACAGCAACTTCTATACTAGGATCATTTTTCGATGGTTCGCGAGAGACATACGCCTTCCCTTCTTGCACAAGTTTTTCAAGAAGTTCTCGATGTCGTGAAGCATGTTCTGACTGGATATATTTTTTATCTGGAGTGAGACCGCACCATTCAAAAACATCCCAGATCATTTGTGTCCATTCTGAGCGATTTCTTTCTGTGTCAGTATCCTCAATACGAATGAGAAAAGTTCCTTTGTTATGTTTTGCCCATAAATAATTAAAGAGAGCCGATCGGACGGTTCCAATATGCATTTGTCCCGTTGGGGATGGTGCGATGCGTGTAGTGACAGTGCTCATGATTCGTGAGTAAGGGCGAGGGCGAGTACCTCACGAGCGAGAATACGCGCTGCATCAGGATCAGTAAAGCCCTCAGCGGCAGCGCCCATACGCTTCTAGAGTTCAGGGTCACTTATGATGCGTTTTACTTCCGAAGCAATAAGATTAGGTGTCAGATTCTTTTCTTCAATAACAATAGCCGCACCTGTTTTGGCAAAGGCGTACGCATTGGTTCGTTGATCATGACTTATAGATTCGGGAATGGGAATGAGGATAGCGGGTTTCTTCCATAAACCAATTTCGGCAATGCTGTTTGCTCCAGCGCGTGAGATAACAATGTCGGCAATACCAGCAGCACGCTGTAATGACATTTCAGAAAGATAGTTGAGTGGATGATAACGGTTTGCATGAGGATCGTGTGCAAGAATAACTTTCGAAACCGATTCAACATTTTTGAAATTTGCTTGTCCAGTCTGATGGATAACATTAGCAAAAGAAACAAGTGTTGGGAGAGCTGAGAGTATCACCTCGTTTATTCTCACTGAACCCTGCGAGCCACCAAGAATAAACAGTGTTGGAATACCCTGCTCCAACTCGAGAAACTGTTGGGCCCCTTCTCTCTCGGTGCGCATAAGTGCTTTGCGAATTGGTATGCCCGTACGCGCGATTTTGTTCTGTGCTTTTTTAGGGAAATAGTCAGCAGCACTTTCAAATGAAATCGCGATTTTCGTGGCGAATTTTGCAGCGAGCATATTCGCGCGACCAGGCTTCGCGTCTGATTCGTGAATGATAATCGGAATACCTAAGAGACGCGCAGCAAGTACGGTAGGAACACTTGCATACCCACCCTTGCTCACAAGAACGTCTGGATATATATGGAACAGAGTTATCGTGGCGCGCACAACACCGGCAAAAGTAACAAAAGCATCAGTGATATTTTGAAGTGAGAAATAACGACGCATTTTTCCCGCAGGTACGTGGATATAGGTAATGCCGTTTTCGAAAAGTGCTTTTTCGTCAAAAGGGCTTGGTGCGAGATAGTAGAGCTTGGGCTCGATAAGATGTTCTTCACGGACGATATCCGAAAGCGCTTCGGCGATAGCAATGATGGGATAAAAATGTCCTCCGGTGCCGCCTCCTGTAAATGCGATGGTCATAAAATAAGTATAGCGCAGTTATGTTTTTCGATGTGCGGCTGCGTTTAAAATGAGTCCGCACATAATAAGTGTCGCCATAAGCGCTGTTCCGCCATGAGAAATGAACGGCAAAGGTAATCCAGTTAATGGAATGATGCCGAGCATAGCGCAGATATTAATAAATGCCTGCACAATAATCATAAAAGAAAATCCAAGCGCGATAAGTCCTCCGAAAAGATCGTGTGAGTTCCCTGCTATAACAATGCCGCGTGCGGCAAGAGCGACAAAAAGTGCAAGGAGAATGACTGCTCCAATAAATCCTGTTTCTTCAGCGAAGACAGCGAAGACTGAGTCACCATCGGGTTCGGGTAGATAGTTAAACTTTTCTACACTTTGACCGAATCCCCTACCTGAGAGGCCTCCAGAACCAATAGCAATAAGCGATTGTTGGATTTGATACCCGCTTCCGAGCGCATTTGCCGAAGGATTAAGGAACGTTTCAATACGGGTGAGTACATATGGTCGGATAACAATAATTGAGCCAAGTGTTACGACTGCAATAAGGAAAAGAATTCCAAAATCCCTCCATGGCGCTCCTGTCACAAAGTACATAACCGTGCCGGTGATAATAAAGAGAATAGTTGTTGACGTGTTTGGTTGAGCAAGGAGTAGAAGTGTTGGTAAAGCAAGAATAATCAAGAAAGGAATCAGTCCTTTTTTCGGATTATTAAGTTGTCTCGCTCTTGGAGCGAGCCACCACGCAAGTATGATGACAAAACCAATCTTTAAGAATTCTGCTGGCTGTACAGTTGTGAAGCCGAGATTAATCCATCGAGTCGCACCACCCGAATGGAATCCGATACCTGGCACGAAGACAAGAGCTGTGAAAATAAGTGTTACTGCGTAGATATAGGGCGCCCACCGTTTTATCCATACGAATGGTACGGCGCGTGCTGCAAAGAGTGCGAGAAAACCGAGTCCAAGACCGAGACCGCTTTGGAGCATAATATTTTTTGATAATGAACTGCTTTCGCGAGCGAGGAGGCCAAGCGCTGCTGAAGAAAAAATCGCAAGCCCTGCGAGTGCAATAGTGAGTGTTAAAAGGAAAAAGATACGATCACCAGAAACGAACTTCATAACAATCCTGGGCCGGGCAGGCGTGCAAGAAGTGCGATAGAAAGGCCGATAACACCAGCGATAATGGTAATGACCCAATACCTCATAGTCACTTTTGCTGCGGGCCAACCGATCGCTTCAAAATGATGATGAATAGGTGCAACGAGGAATAATTTTCTATGGAATACTTTTTTCCAAAACACTTGAAGAAGTGTCGTGAGAACGGTCGCGGTCAGCGGAAGTGCGACGAGTGGTAGGACAAATACACCAACACCCTCGGCGAGTGTATCAGACGAGAAGGCAATCATCGCGAGTGCGAGTGTGAGCGCCATACTGCCAGTCTCGGACATATAGAAGCGTGCTGGGGGAATATTAAACCAGAGGAAAGCGAGTGTCGCGCTCGCGATGGTGGCAGAACAGGCGGCGAGTGCTATCTGTCCTTCGCCGAAAGCAATACCGGCATACACCATAAAAATAATTGCGAAGACGCCGCCCGCAAGCCCGTCGAGCCCATCGATAGTGCCGCCTGCATAGATAGCGAGCGTAACTAAAGCGAAGAACGGAATGATGAACCAGCCGAGAAAAAGTGGCGTCCCAAAAGGAATGCCGATCGCTGTAACACCAAGCTTCGCGTAGAACCACCAGCCAGCAACAAGCCCGATAATACCGACAATAGAGAGTCGTCGCGCAAGCGAGAGACCTCCTTCCCCTTTTGTTATCTCGAGAAAATCATCAATCAGTCCTGCGAATGCTCCTGCAGCAAGAGCAAAGATAGGAAGCCAGGTCTCGCGACGATTCACAAAATCCAATGACGGCCAGAACGAATCAAATGAACGGGCAATAATCCAGAAAAGAAATGCGGTCGCGAGTACTGAAGCCCAAATCAGGATACCGCCCATACGAGGAGTCGAGACCTCGCGTTCTTTATGGAGCTCGTCAAAAATTGGCGTTTGTCCGCCACCAATACCCTTCCCTTTTCCAGCTTTTTTCTTCCATGCTTTTGCACGATATAGAATACCCGCAAGGAGAGGAGCAAAAACAATACCGAAAGCGAATGCAGTCGCTGAAGGTATTAATACACGTGCGGCAGTACTAATCATAGAGAGGCAACGCCCGCGAAGTGCGCGAGGGTGGCAGCAACAAGAGTCGAACCGTCAGTGAAGCGGGCTTTCTGAGAAGACCCAAGAACAACGACCGCAATTGGATGTCCGATGCCGCTATCAAAAACGAGTACTAGATTCCCACCAGCAAGGTCGGTATAGCCGGTCTTCGAGAGAAGGAGGTGTGGAATAGTATTAATCATAGGGTCAGTATTTATAACACTGAAAGACTTTCCTTCTTTTGAGATAGCTTGTGCTGAGTGTTCAGTTGTCGCTGCTGCTATTGTTGGTGATTGTGCAACGAATGCGCCGGAAAGGCGGGCAAGATCGTATGCTGAGCCGTAGCCGCCAGCAACTGATCCGTTTACATCAAGGCCGCTACCATTTACCGCATAAGTCTGAGAAAGTTCAAGTGCTGCGGCCGCTCCAGCAAGCATCTCATTTTGAGAATTTCCCTCGAGAGCAGCGGTTGCTTCAGCGATGGCGGTAGCGCCATCATTCAGAGAAGCGGTAAGTGTTAACCGAGCAAGATCATCAAGAGCGAATGTTTGTCCGGTAGAGAAAGCGTGCGGTGCACCAAGCTGAGTAGCGGAATCAGAGATAGTGATAGGCGTATTTGGAGAGAGTTTGCTGAGTGCAGCGTAGACCGTCAAGAGTTTTGTGAGTGAAGCGAGCGGAAGCTGGTCGTCAGCATTTTTCCCATACAATGTTTCCCCTGTTACAAGATCGTACACAATAGCTGCTTTTGCTTCGAGAGGAATATGTGCAAATGCGTCGGGTACCGGTGATAAAACACCAGTTGGCGTAGTAGGTGTGGCGATTTTAGATATCGGCATGAAGAAAAATAATGCAAGAATACTGAAAGAAAAGAGGAGTGCTGTACTGGCTTCACGCATAGAGCGTGTGCGTTTGGCGAGATGTTGTAGGTCGGCGATGTTCATACAGGTTCTTCTTTATTCATAGCTTGTGCAGTGACTGTTAGTTCACTATACCGCGGAAGGTCTGTAATCCGTGCAAGGCCGAGGTGTGCGAGCGCTTCAGTTGTTATGGTGTAGCGCATGCGTCGTTTATCGCGTTCATCCTCCTTCCCTTCTATGAGACCCCGCATTAGAAGCGTACGGAGCGAGGCTGAGGAATTAACGCCACGCACCCAGTCCACCTCGCCACGCGTCGCACCTGATTTATAGGCGATGACTGCAAGTGTTTCCATACTCGCTTTCCCGAGGTCGCGTGCGAGCTCGCTCTCGTATAATTTTTTCAAAACAATCGATGCTTCAGGAGCAGTACGCAACTCAACTTCATCAGTGGTCTCGATAAGGGTAAGACCACTTCCCTTTAACAAGCCAGTGAGTGCTCGAAGCACCACAGCAAGCTCCTCCTCTTTCATCTCGAGAAGCGACGCGATCTGTTTTTTCTCAAGTGGTTCGCCGGAGGCGAAAAGAAGGGCTTGTACCGCTGCAGGAGGCGTCAACATTCCTCTATCATAACTGACGCACCGTCATACTGTCGAGGATAAATACATCTTCGTAATTGGTCTTCGTGTTACTCTAGAAAAGAATTATGGACAATACGTTATGACCGCATACTCTATCTCTTGGTACAAGAGGATGGTTCTTATTTTTTGCGTGGTCATTTCCTTACTGGCACTCGCATTGTTCCGTTATCCAACCATCGTTTCATCGCTCTTCACCCATTGGTCTGACCCTGCCATATCGCAGAGAGATACTCCAGCACCTTTGTCAGTCTTTGATCCCTCTATGCTCACATGGACTGCTGTCACTACATCAGCTCCCTGGGAAGCTCGCGACTCGCAAAGCACTTTTGTTTGGCACGACAAAATATTTATGATGGGCGGGCTGAACGGCAATGGACATGTCGATGCGAACGGTGTTGAACGCTACTGGGACGCAGAACATTTTAATGATATATGGTCGACGACTGATGGTGCGAACTGGGTAGAAGAAGCCGCACATGCCGAATGGTCGCCGCGGCGTTCAATGTCGGTCATCGAATTCCATGGCAAGCTCTGGATGATTGGCGGGTATAGTCCAAAAGACGGATTACAAAGCGATATATGGCAATCGGATGATGGTATCACTTGGACCAAGGTCGTCTCGCATGCGGCATTTGTTCCGCGCGAAGGACAGACGGTTGAAGTTTTCAATGACAAGCTTTGGATAATCGGTGGCGTTAGTTACGATAAACACGAAGCATTGAACGATGTTTGGTATTCTGACAACGGCACCAACTGGGTGCTTGCAACATCGTCGGCGGATTGGAATCCGCGTTGGGATCATGACACTGAAGTATTCAATGGCAAAATATACCTCGCAAGCGGCATGGATCTCACTATGCAAACTTTCAACGATGTATGGGTCACCGATGATGGCGTTAATTGGACAAAAATCGTCACTCACGCACCATGGATGGACCGCCAAGGAGGTCAACTAATCGCATTCCACGACCTTCTCTGGATTATTGGTCGTCTGAATGATAAGGCAGACGGATATGGCCCAAACGACATCTGGTATAGCTCTAACGGTATTTCGTGGCAAAAAACGGTCGTTGATCCTTCTTGGACTGGTCGAGAGGATTATGCGGGGGTACTCTTCAATAATAGACTTTATGTCTTCGGAGGTATGGGTGTCGATGGCGATAGTTGGCGCTGGGAGAATGATGTTTGGGTTTCTTCAGATACACTCTTTCACACTACATTGACCGAGACGGTGAATACCCCACTTCTCACAAGTTCGTCGACTCCGCCAAATCTCTCCGCGCTCGCTTTCATTTCTGTTTATGTGAGCAAGGATGGAATCGAATATATACTCGCGAAGAAAAATGAAAACGCTGCTCTCCCGATTGCGAGTATCACTAAGCTTATGACGACTCTCGTAGGTTTTGATCGTCTTGCTTTTGACGCGCCAATCATTCTTGCTCCAACCGCACTCGCAGTAAAAGGTGCTTCGGGTATCTATCATGTTGGCGAATATTTATCATTTCGCGAAGCTCTCGCGGCGATGTTGATTAGCTCGCATAATGAAGTAGCTGCAGCAATCGCGGAGGCCGCAGGCCCTGGCTTCGTCACTGCGATGAATACGAAAGCAATTGCACTTGGTCTCTCGGATACTGAATTTTTTAATCCAATTGGTATTGATCCAATCTCGGCAAACAGTGCAATCAATAGATCTTCACCCTATGATGTCTATCGGCTTTTGCATGCAGTCGCAGAGAAAACTCCAAGTACACTCGCCCTCACGCTAGAACAAACTCATGTATTGAAAGACTGGGGAGGTGCTGATATCGCTACAATTACCACAACCAATGATTTGCTTGCCGAGAGCGGTCTACCATACGTGATCCGTGGTGGTAAAACGGGCGAAAAAACACTCGCACAAAAGAATATTGCACTTCTTACCGATGGTCCATGCGGAGGATTTATTTACACAGTCGTCCTTGGCTCGCACGACCATTTTGGTGACGCACGAGCACTTTTTAATTACGATGATGGTGCGTACACATACTCTTGCGAATAAACACACAAAATAGCTGATGCATCATCATTCTGTCGAGAACAAATGCATCATCGCACTGTCGAATGCATTACTTATCCGTACCGCGGGACGGCTGAAGAAGCGGTGTGGCTGATGCGGATGTCGCCGTGGATATCATACTGTTCGGCTGCGACGGCACCCTGCTTCACCAGCTCAAGAAGGGCGAGAAAAGAAACAATCACTTCAACTTTTTCTTTTGTTCCCCCATGAAAATCTCTAAAAGAAAGTGTCATTGCGCTTTGTACGCGTTTCGCGAGTTGGTCCATCATCTCTTCGATAGTAACGAGCGGCTTCACGCGCGCTTCGGGGAGTTCTTCGACGACTTCTCGCGCGGCGAGGATACGCGCCATCGCTTCGGCGAGCGCAGTAGTAGAGAGGTCGCGCGATGGTGCAAAAAATGGTTCGGGGAGACGCTCTCCCGCCGGCAGCATCACCATTTTGCCGAAGATGCGTGCGAGCTCGCGTGATGCTTCGCGTACTTTCTCGTATGCGGCGAGCCGTCGTTTCAAATCTTCAACATCCGTACTCTCTTCTTCAGAGAGCATCAGGTCGGGGATGAGTGACTTCGATTTTATAAGAAGGAGCGTTGCTGCGATTTGGATAAAATTCGCGGTTTCTTCTACGGGGAACGCTTCTTGTGCGCGCACATGCTGAATAAAATCTTCAGTAATCGAGGCGAGCGCGAGATCATTCACCAGAAGCTTCCTCGCTTCGATAAGGTCGAGCAAAAGCTCGAACGGTCCCTGATAGGCCTCCGTCTGGATAGTGAAATTAGTTTTCGGGAGCGTCGTTTGCATTGGTGGAGAGGAGTATGTCGATACGATTAATATCGCGTGGGAAGAGTGTTGCTTCTTTCACATTCGCGAGTCCGAGCATCTTTTGCGTCAAGCGTTCGAGACCCATACCCCATCCGCCGTGCGGCGGCATACCATATTTGAATGCTTGTAGATAATATGAGAACTTCTCGGGGTCGAGGCCTTTCATCTTGATTCCCGCGACAAGGTTGTCGTAGTCGTGCCGGCGCTGACCGCCGGTCGTTATCTCGACACCGCGGAAGAGGAGGTCGAAACTCTTGGTATAGCCGGGATCCTCATCATCTTCATATGCATAAAACGGTCGTTTAGAAACGGGATAATGCGTGATGAAAATGAAGTCGCTTCCCTTCTCTTTGGCTGCCCATTCAGAGAGCCAGCGTTCATCCTCTGGTTCGAGATCGGGTTCGTTGCGGTTATCGCGTCCGGTTTCTGTATAAATAAGTTCCAACGCCTCGCGAAGTTTCATCGCGGGAAATTCTTCTGGAGTGTTTGGTAGGGTCGCGCCGAGCAGTTTAAATTCTTCTGCACAGTTCATCTGAAGTTGCGTCATAATCGCGTGCAAGAGGCGCGTTTCGAGACTCATAATGTCGCGATGGTCATTGATGAATCCCATCTCCATATCCATCGAGGTGTATTCGTTAATGTGGCGCGTCGTCGAATGCTTTTCGGCTCGATAGACATTACCGATAGTGAAGACGCGTTCGAGAACACCGACCATTATCTGCTTATAGAGTTGTGGCGAAGTGCCGAGGTGTGCGGTCTTACCGTTAAAATAAGGCACGGAGAAGACATCTGCCCCGCCTTCGGCGTCGTCGCCGATAAGCTTCGGCGCTTGGAATTCGGTGAAGCCCTCGATGCCGAGGAAACCTCGATAGGCGTTTGCGATTTCTGCTTGTACCTTGAAGATGGCGCGGGCGCGTTCGGAGCGAAGCGTGAGTGGCAGATTGTCGAGATAGGTATCGAGATTCACTTCTTCATCTTTTGGAAATGGCAATTCCTGTGCTTGCGCAAGAATCGTTATCGAGATTGCTTCGAGCTCGATGTTGCCATTCGTGCCTTCGGTGCGCATCTTTTCAGGGCGTTCGTTTATGACGCCTTCAATCGAGATAATTGATTCTGGTCTCAACTCTTGTCCCTCGGCTAACGCCTCAGGATGATCTGGCAAGCAGATCACTTGTACCTTCCCCGAGCGGTCGCGAATATCGAGGAATATAAGCTTCCCGTGATCGCGACGAACATCTACCCAGCCAGAAACGCTGACGGTTTCTCCGATTTTGCTCCCAAGCCCGACAATAGTAGTTCGTTCCATAGAAATATTATGATACGCCAATAGCTTTTCGAACTTTCTCCATCTTCGCTTCGCTTACGGCGCGCGCTTCCTGCTTCCCTCGCAGAAGCACTTCGTCGACGATGCTCGAATCGTTCTTCAGTTCTTCATACTTCGCACGCATCGGCGCGAGATAGTGATCGAGGTCTTCGATAAGCATTTCTTTCAACATTTTATAGTTGCCGCGATTCTCTTCGTAGATCGCTTCGAGCTCTTGCTCGCTCCGTACGAGTTTATGAATCGCGTAGACATTTTCTGGTCGTCCCCCGCTCGAGTCAGTCACGATACCCATCACTGCTTTGACGAGTTCGTCGCGCGAAGCAAAGAGCGGGATGACATTTCCGTAACTCTTACTCATCTTCTGTCCGTCGGTGCCGGGAACGACGGCGACCTCTGGCATAATGTACGGCTCGGGGAGTTTAAATATTTCTTCTTTAAATATTCTATTAAACTTCTCCGCGGTGTCGCGTGCATATTCGATGTGCTGTTTCTGGTCAGCACCGACCGGTACAATCGCGGCGTCGTAGAGCAGAATGTCAGCCGCCATCAGCATTGGGTAATTAAAGGTGCCAACGGT
>JBBABN010000004.1:23301-38116 GCA_041657665.1 Minisyncoccota bacterium | reverse complement strand
AATGCCATATCGATGGATTCGTCTTTTATTACCGTTGCGGTAATGGGGCCGTTTATCCACTCCAATTCTATTTTTTGGCCATCATTCCATTCTGTATAGCGAGGATCGGCAGGATGCATCACCACATACTTATCACCAAACTTCGTTTCCGGGCGAGTGGTGCCAATAGTGAAAGGGCCATATTTCAAGTAATAAAAAGTCGTTTTTTCTTCTAGATGAACAATTTCATCATCAGAAATGGTCGTCTGACCTTTTGGATCCCAATTCACAATGCGATGTCCTCGATAAATAAGACCAGCGTCATACATACGTTTAAAAGCGGTCATAACTGCCTCGTTGCGCTCTTTATCGAGCGTATAGGCATAGCGCGACCAATCAAGCGATGCTCCCATTCTTCGTATTTGTCCGAGGATGGTACCTTCGCTCTCTTTTGCGAATGTAGCGACACGCTTCACGAGCTCGTCACGACCTAAGTCATGTCTATTTTTACCTTCTTCTTTTTGGATATTTTTTTCGACGCGAGATTGTGTGGCGATAGCCGCCGAATCAGTTCCTGGAATCCATACAGTTCGTTCTCCCTTCATACGGTGATAGCGGACAAATGCATCTTGTAATGAATCCTCATACGCATGACCAACATGAAGTACTCCGGTCACATTGGGTGGCGGGAGTACGATGGAATAGATCGGTGCGTCTGATTTTGTAGCTCCTTGAGCGATGCACTCGTCTGGATTAAAAAGTCCACTCTTTTCCCATTCTGTGTAGATACGCGACTCGGTCGTAGTGGGGTCGTAGGGCTTTAAAAACTTCTCGTCCATGGAGAAAATATAGCAAATACGGGTGATTACGCGAATGGCTTCGTCAAACTGGCGTTACCATTCGCCCCGAGCTTGTCGAGGGGCTGAACGAATTCCTTGTGCGATGCGCGATAATAGCCAGCGAGCGCAATCATAATCGCATTGTCGGTGGTGAGGGCGGCTGCTGGAATACGAAGATCGACTTCGGCATGTTCCATTATATTTTCTGTAAAGACATGACGGATATGCGCGTTTGCTGAAACGCCACCGCCAATGACGAGTGTTCGCGCGCCGGTCTCTTCAAGTGCACGCAAGGTCTTCTTCCATAACACATCAGAAACCGCATTCTCGAATTCGTGGGCTATGTGTCTTTTAGTATTTTCACTGATATCAGGTAAATCGCGTACGAGATGCAAAACAGCGGTCTTAAGTCCGGCAAAAGAGAAGTCGCAGGTTGCATCATGAATCATTGGTCGCGGGAGACGCATGGCGAAGGAATCTGCTCTTGGACCCAAATCTGGCAGTCGTTCGCCGGGCGGCATTTTGTCGGACCCAAATCCGGCAGCCCGACAAAATGCCGCCCGGCTCTCTTCGGCGAGGCGCGATATTTCAGGCCCGCCCGGATAGGGGAGTGCGAGCATTCGCGCGACCTTATCGAACGCTTCACCGACAGCATCATCGCGTGTTTCTCCAATAAGTTCATACTGAAGCCATTCACGCATCAAGACGAGTTGTGTGTGCCCACCAGAAATAAGAAGTGCAAGCACCGGCATTTCCACACCAGAAATTACAAGGTTTAACCTTGTCGAAATCTGAGGCGTATTTACTTGATTGTATGGTGGCTCTTTTGCGGGTGTTGCGAGGGCAGCGAGAATATGCCCCTCCATATGATTCACTGCGACCAGCGGCTTATCCCAGATGAGCGCAAGCGCTTTCGCGAAGTTAATGCCGACCCAGAGTGCTGGCTCGAGCCCTGGGCCTGCAGTAACGGCAATAGCATCAATAGCGGGCGGCTCGCATTCTGAAAGGAATGCAAAAAATGCTTCGGCAAGACCAGGCTCGCGCGCCAAAATTTCAGAAATTTTGGCGCGCGTTTCTTCTGAAATCGCCTGGGTATCTTCGTGAAGAAGCTCAGCTTCTTCGAGCGCCGCTTCAAGAATCGGGACCAGATTTTTTGCATGCTCACGCTTCGCGAGAGCAGGGAAGACGCCACCATACTGTTTATGAATTTCTATTTGTGAGAGGAGTGTGTTCCCTAGTATGGTAAAAGTAGCTTGTTGATTGTCGCCTTCACATTCAAGTATCGCTATCGCTGTCTCGTCGCAGCTCGTTTCAATCGCGAGGATTTTCATTTGATTGTCGCTTTGGCTAGCAGCAATCATGCCGCGCCCGGAACGGGCGATATCGGCTCGTTCAAAACAATCCAAGGCAAGGAATCGCCCCATTTAAGCAGAAATGCCGAGGCTTGAGGATGTCCATTACCGCCATATTTACGGGCAATAGCGGAAACGTCGATCGAAGGATCACTGCGGAGCGATACATGCAATACGTCACCAAAAAGATTTGCAATAAGGCCAAGAGGCGGTTTTAAGGTTGCGAGCTTATTCCCAACATCCGACGTGAACATATTAGCAGCAGAGGCGAGATAACATTCATATCCTTCAAATGAAACGAGTACTGCTTTGTTCGTAATTTGTTCAGTCAGAATAGCAAAGTGCTCAGCATATATCTTTCCTTTTTCAATGAGTGTGGCTCGCGTTTCATCGTTTTCAAATTCTTGCACAAGACGATCCCAATCTTCGAAAGCAAATTTCTGTGCATACGCATAGGCAATTATTGCGCGGGAATCGGGAAGTTTAAAAACATATCGATCACCGTCTTCAACATATTTTAGGAGTACCGGAACAGGAATGTCTGGATGGAAATAACTCCACGCAATGGTCGCTCCAGAACGAGAAGCATCAAAAATACCGGGGAATTTTGTTGCGACATCCTTCACTCCTTCATGATGGTCAAGAACGGTTATGGATTTTGCGGTCTTCGCGATATCGTCCATTATCGGTTGTGGATAGCAGAAATCGATAAAATAGAGTTCTTTTCCTTCGAGCTTTTCAGGAATAGGTCGTCCGTATTTTGACGGAATATAGTCCGCAGTATCGCCGAATTTCTTCCATGCCGCGTATGCGCCACCAAAACCATCGGGGCAGCCACCATGATAGAGGATTGCGATTTCTTTTTCTTGCATATTATATTTTCTTTGTTAATGCTTCGGGGTGTTTACGGGACCATTCATAGAAGACGACTGCTGCTGAAGCTGCAGCATTCAGTGATTCGGTTCGTTCGTGCATAGGAATAGAGAGGGTGACATCACAAGCAATCAATGTTTTTTCTCGAACGCCTTTTCCTTCATTTCCGACGACAAATACTGCTGGCGCATCAAAGGCCTCAGAGCCGAGTGTCGTCTTACCTTGCATCGCGAGACCATAAATCCAAAAACCTTTTTCTTTCAATACCTGAAGAGTGTTATTTACATTGCCGATAGAAACGAGTGGCATACGGAATGCCATACCTGCAGAACTCTTTATAACGACGCCCGTAATCGGCGCTTGATTATGTTCAGGAATAAGCACTGCCGAAACCCCAAAAGCAGCTGCCGAGCGTATAATCGCACCGACATTGTGCGGATCCTGTACTTCAGCCAAAACGGCAACAGAAGGATTCGTTTTCGTATCGAGTGTTTTCAAAAAATCATCAAATGATAAAAGCAGGGAAGAAGGGTCCATAACTGCAATAACACCTTGGTGTACCGTATCTTTACCTACCAGCTCTTTGCCTTTGCCAGAAGCGAGCTCGGCGGTCGGAATAGTGTGTTTGGAAAGCAATACTCGCAGCTCAGCATCCTTCAGGTCAGGTGCAAGAAAGACCTTACGAATAACTTTCGGTGTGTGGCGGAGAGCTTCGACAAGTGCATGTTTCCCATACATATAAATCTTCCCTCCAGAAGAGGGCTTTCCGCGCTCAGATGTACGCCGAGCGATATGTTTCGTACGAATATGTTGTTTTGGTCTCATGTGCGCGGTGAGGGATTTGAACCCCCGACATCGTCAACGTCAATGACGCGCTCTACCAACTGAGCTAACCGCGCCTATTGGGACTATACCACAATTTTGATTTGTAGCCCTACGGGGAATTGAACCCCGATTATCGGCTTGAAAAGCCGGCGTCCTAACCGTTAGACGATAGGGCCTCGCTTAAACCTTATCATTTTTGCTCTGAAATGCTAGGATGTCGAGTATAGGAGAGGTGGCAGAGTGGTCGAACGCGCTGGTTTCGAAAACCAGTAGAGGCGAAAGCTTCTCGTGGGTTCAAATCCCACCCTCTCCGCTAGGGTTCAATTAACGCACTGGAGTCCAGTCGTCCGCGATCGCTTTGTTGAATAGAGCGAAGCTGGTTACATTAGTAACCCATATCCACCAGAGGCGCATCCAGCCGAGCGTGTGTGCGCGCCGTGCACCGTGGTAGATCATCAATGAAGGATCAAAAACAGTCCGACCGATTCTTGATAAGCGATAGAAAAAATCGCTATCTTCGCATGTGGCAAGATCGTTCCGGAATCCACCGATCTTTTCAAAAGTAGGACGCGGTACGAGCATAAATTTTCCGAGCGCTTCTCCATCATGCAGCACATTATTTTTGAAGCGAATAGCCGCATTTGAAAAACCGAAAGAAAAACGATCGGCCCATGTTTCAATATTCGGTGCGGCGCGTTGTGGACCGGTGATTCCAACTATCTCAGGATTATTCTTAAAATGGGCTAGTGCACGTTCAAAGAATGTATTTGGGTCAGGTATTTCAACACCAGAATCAACGAATGCTATATAGTCTCCGATAGCGACTTTAGCTCCGTCGTTTCGTCCGATTCCGGCAGTATGTTTACTTCCTTCAAAAACGATTGTCTTGTCGGCTAATCCGCGAGCTATTTCTGCTGTGCGGTCTTTACTTTTTCCATCTGAGACAATTATTTCATGCGGTATAAGGAGTTTGTCACGAAATTGCGAAATGGTTTGTGCAATAATTTTTTCCTCCTCACGTGTGGGGATAACAATTGAAAGCATCATATTACCATTCAACAGTTGTCAATTTTTTACTTGCGGCGCGTATAACGAGGAAGAAAAGTACCGGCATAACGATTGCGAGAGCGATTCTAAAATCTTTTGGAATGTAATAAAATACATTGCCAAAATAATACCCTATATTCATTAATAAAAAAATCCATACGATTCCGCCGAGCACCGTGATGGTGATATACCGTGCAAATGGCACCCGTAACATTCCTGCAGTAATTAGAATCGGTATTGCAAAACCGAATCCCATAGTCAATTTAGAGACAGTAAGGATTTTTGTATGGTAGTGATAAAATCGTTTTTCAATTTTTTCAATAATCTGCGGTGTCACATTGATAAAATGTCCCCACTGAGTAAGGAATGACCGAGCGAAGAATCGCCCGACTATATACCAAATAGTGTCAGATAATATATCGCCGATTAATAATGCACTATAGGCTGGCCAAAATGTGACTACATTAAGATGCCAGAGAAGACCGGCTGTCATCATCATTGCGGACCCTTCAAAAAATGATCCAATGGCAATAAGAAAATACTTTGACTGTTCTAGGAGTGCTAGTAATGCAGATAGAAACTCCATTTTATTTTAGTGTTTCTTTATCCAGAAATAGATATCTTCTGCTGCTTTGACGCCGTCGCCAGCGGCGATGTTATTTTGGTGGTAGAGCTCGTCGGTACAATCGCCAGCAGCCCAAACACCTTCAACAGTTGTGCGTTGGGTACGCGGGTCAGTTTTTATATGCTTCACGGCGTCAAACTCAACAAGTCCTTCAGCGAAGTCAGTATTCGGCATCACACCTGCTTCAACGAAGATACCAGAGACAGGGAGATCCTTCACTTCTTCTGACGTGCGGTCTTTATATTTCAATCCAGTGACGAACTGCTCTCCGAGAACTTCAATCGGTTCGGCATTTCGAATAACACTCATGTTCGGATGGGCGAGCGCTTTTTCAACAGAGACAGGATCAGCTTTAAAATCTTGATGCCGATGAATAAGAGTGACCGATTTTGCATACGCGAGGAGTTGGAGTGCTGTTTCGAATCCAGCATTACCACCACCGATGACTGCGACATCCATTCCTGCGAATAGGAGGCCGTCGCAGGAAGCACAGTAGGTTACGCCTTTATTTTCGAATTTCTCGGCGCCCGGAACATCGAGTTTCCTTCGTCGAGCACCCGAAGCGATAAGGACTGCTTTAGCAGAGAATTCTTTTCCCGATTTTGTCTTCACGAGAAATCCGTCAGGAATTTTTTCAAGAGAAATAACTTGTTCGCCGAGTATATGGTCGCTCCCTGTCGCATCAAGGTGCTCGTGTAAAGATTTCGCAAGGTCAGCGCCACTTATTTTCGATGTGCCAATCCAATTCTCTATGCCGTCTGATACTGTCGATTGTCCACCAATTTCTCCCGAGATGAGAATTGTCTTTAATTTTTTGCGTGCTGCATAAATTCCTGCAGCGATACCAGCTGGCCCGCCGCCAATAATAATGAGGTCGTTCATTACACTATTCTAGCATCCTACTTTTTACTGCCAAGCGAGTGAGCTAAAAGAGAAATTCTTATTTTTCTTTTGCGAGCGAGCGCTGGTAGAAAGAAATAAGTCGCAACGACTTATTTCTTATGTCTGCGCAAGAAGGTCGGAATGGCACCCCACGCATTGTCGTCTTCAGGGACAATCGGCATATCTTCGCGCTTGTGAGGTAGAGCAGTCACGATTGGTTCGTCCGTATCATCATCCGAGGTCGATTCATCGAGATCAATTTCTATTTTTTTCTGGCTGACTTCTGGTTTTTCTTCTTTCTTTTCTTCGCGCTTTAGAATCTCGTGGAAAATGCGACCACGTTCTTCCTCGTGTCGTTCTGTGGGCATAGAAAATAGCGAACGTTCGGGCGCGGAGTGTGAGACGCTCGCTTCACTTTCGGGGAAACCGGTTGCGATAACAATAATGCGGACTTGGCCTTTTTTAAGCTTATCGTCATGCATAATACCGAAGATAATCTTTGCGGTCTTGTCGACAGATTCACTGATGACTTTTGCCGCTTCCTGCACCTCCATAATTCCGAGGTCGTCTGAACCAGCAACGACGAAGAGAATACCCTTAGCACCACTAATAGAAACATCAAGGAGTGGGGAATTGACGGCCTGATTCGCTGCTTCGCGCGCGCGATCATCGCCATCAGCGATACCGATGCCCATGAGTGCAGGACCAGCACCTTCCATAATCGCCTTAATGTCATTAAAGTCGGTATTGATATCGCCCGGCGTCGTGATGATGTCAGAGACACCCTCGACTGCTTGGCGCAATATTTCATCACAGAGTGCGAACGCATTTTTGGCTGAAGTGTTCTTGTCAACGATAGCGAGCAATTTATCATTCGGAATGACTATGTAAGCGTCGACTTCCTTCTTCAATTCGGCGAGACCATATTCAGCGATATCTTTTCGTTGAGCGCCTTCAAAAGAAAATGGTTTTGTGACGACAGCAATAACGAGTGCTCCAATTTCTTTTGCAATCTTCGCGATAGTTGGAGCAGATCCGGTACCGGTACCGCCTCCCATACCGCAGGTAATAAAGACCATATCGCTTCCCGAAAGCGCCTCTTGAATTTCTTGGCGAGTTTCTTCTGCAGCACGCTTGCCGAGTTCTGGATTCATCCCCGTGCCGAGTCCGCGTGTGAGATTCTTGCCGATGTGGATCTTACGCTTAGCGAGAGAACGGTGAAGATCTTGTGCGTCAGAGTTAACGGCGATGAATTCAACGCCACGAACCTTCGATTCGATCATGTGATTGACGGCATTCTTGCCCGAACCACCAACGCCGACGACGCGAATCCGTGCGAATGTCTCGATCTCTGGCTCAATGCGTTTTGACATAGAAATATAGAATATAAATAGTGAACTTCAGCTATGATAGCAGAAGCAGGTGATATGCAAATATTGACAATCTAGAGATGCGAACTCTTGTTCAAGGCAAAAATTGCTTGAAAAACTTCCCAAATGACGCGGTGATATTCTTTTTCGGTGCGTTTGTGTCTCCTGTTAGTCCCCAGAGAGCAAGTCCGTAGGCAACGGCCCAGGTGGCATCGCGGATTTTCGTATCAACTGAGATGCGGAATTCAGCAAGATGAGCAGGGAGCTTTAATGATCCTTTTGCGATGTCACTAATAGATCCAATACCCGCACCTCCGCCAGAAATAATAATGCCAGCCGGCAATGGTCCGCGACGATCGAGTGATTTTAGATGTTTATCGATAAGAGCAAACATGGTCGATAAACGATTAACAATAATGTCATCGACTTTTTTTCGTGGATACATTTGACCCGACAAACGTCCAAGCTTCACTCGTTCAGCTTCCTCGAGCGAGATGCGAAATCCTAAAGCGATATCATCGGTAATATGTCCTGATCCCATAGGAAATACCTTCACTGACACAGGGATACCTTCGTCATAAACAACAATAGAGACGGTTTCTGAGCCGATATTCGCGAGCACACATCCCTTCATCTTCTGGTCGCCTTCAAGGAGTACATACGAGCCGGCGAGTGGGGAAGCCATCTGATCGATAATTTCAATATCTGCATCCTCAACTGCTTTTGACAGGGCTTCTTCGTGTTGGGCGAGACAAGTGACGAAAAGATAATCAACCTCAAGCCGAACACCTTTCATTCCAAGCGGATCGCCGAGCACTTTTGTATTATCGATACGATATTCAAGCGGGATACTGTGGAGTACTTGTCGATTCAAGAATCCGGGCGCTGCCGCTTCTCGAGCAGCTTTCCCTGCTTTCTCAATATCAAGAGCAGTAATCTCTTGGTCAGCGCGCGAGATAATAGTGGAACCTGTCGCACGAGCTTCATCGAGAGAGATGCCGCCAATAGCAAGAAATCCAGATCGTATCGGCATACGTGCCGATGCTTCTGCCTGCTGTTTCGCTTTCGCGATGCAGAGGGTTACCTCCTCTTTGTTAACAATGTATCCATGTCGTAAACCTTTTGATTCGGCGAGGCCCGTACCAATAATACGCAACTGTCGCGCGCCACTGCGTTTATCAGTCAGTTCCTCGACCACGACCATTTTTATCTGGTACGTGCCGATGTCGATTCCGGTTGTTATGCGTCGCGACATGAGAATTAATAAATTGCGCCAACAGTTTTTGTTCGCATCTCTCCATCCTAACACCATGAGCCCACCCTTTGAGATGTAATAAACCGTGGATAAACAAAAAGACAACAAAAGTCTTCTCATTCATGGAATGTAGTGGAGCTTGTTTCTTAGCTTCTTGCAGACAAATAAAAATCTCGCCACTCTTCTTTCCTACTTCGTACGAAAGAACATTTGGTGTATACGTTTTACCGCGTAAGCGTTTATTTAAATCTCGCGCACGTTTCGAACCGACGAATACGAGTGAGATATTCCATGTAGGAAGAATACTCGCTGCAATTGTTGGAAAAACAGCACCCGATCCTCCTAAGGAGGATCGGGTGAAATTTTTTATAGAAACGCCTGTCATTCGTCTATTTTCTACCTCCTTTCCCTCGTGTCTTCTTCGCAGCAGGATCTATTTTCCCAAGTTTTACGAGCTCATTATAATTCTCACGGCGGACTTTATTGATGAGAGCACGTTTGTGGCCGACGTTCTTTGACTTTGTGCGGATCCAGTACCGGTTGGCGCGTACGGCGCGTACAAGACCAAGCCCCTGTGCTCGACGGGTAAATCGGCGAATAAGCGCGGTCGAACTCTCGTTCTTGCCGACTTTAACTTCAACTCGTGTTCCGGCTGTCATAATAGAAAGACTCTAGCACATTGAGGTTATAGTTGTCTATACGAATGTCTTAAGGCGGTCGATGAGGCCAATAAGAGGAAGAACGGTTTCTTCTTGCGTCTGACGATTGCGCAGAATTGCTGAGCCCTCGAGGGCTTCTTTACGCCCCATAATAAGGAGGTACGGACTCTCGCGTTTCTCGGCGAGATGGAGTTGTTCGGTGAGTGATTCTATGCCGATGTCTTGGGTGAGAGAAATACGCGCCTTCTTAAAGTCCTCAGCGAGACGTATCGAAAGTCGTTTTGCTTCGTCGCCGATATGAACGAAGGAGAATCGTGGTTGCGTTGACGAAGCTTTCTTCGTCACTGCTCCCTCGCTCGCTATCTGAAATACCGCCCCGGTCGCACCGAAGGCAGCGCCAGGGAAGAAATGGCGAGTAAAGTCGCTGTAGCGCGAACCCCAAGCAACACGTTGTCCTCCAGCTATGAATTCAAAACAGATATCGCCCCAGACTGGTCCGCGATTAATAAGATGTCGCGCAAGTTCGTAGGGCGTCTCGGTCATCTCGAGATAGTCGAGTAGATCTTCGAATCTCTTTCGACTTGCGTCTGAGAGATGTTCGGTTGGTGCCGGCAAGTCCTCAGCACACCCATTCGCGAGAGCAAACTCGGCTGCTTCGAATACATCACGCTTGGCACAGTTGATACATTCTTCAGGGAGTATATTTGCACGTTTCTTAAAAAAGACACCAAGTTCGCGTGCATAACGTGCGCGAGTTTCTTTGTCGCCCATAGAATTAACACGAACAATAGGATCTTCGCGGAAAAGGTCATGAGACAGAGCAAGAAGAGCGCGAATAACGACGGCGTCTGCAATCGCACGGTCGGTGCCCAGTGCGTGGAATTGCGAAGTGATTTTTTTCTGTGCTGGACGTCCTGGTGCTATGTTGGTGTGCCAGACGAAGAGTGGCTGTTGTGGTGTCGGTACTCGTTCGATACTCTGACATTGTTTCAAAAAATGCATAACCGTGTCAGCGACCGGGTCGGATTCAGTCTGCCAGCCAGCAGAAGCTAGTGCTATCGACTCGTTTGTTTTTATATCTGCAGCAGGGTGAGCGATGCCGCGTTTCCGAGCAGTAAGTGTTGAGAGCGGGGTGAAACCGTAATATTGGCCGATAGCATGCGACTTTGTAAAGAGTTCTTCTACCGGAATAGTTCCGCGCATCATAGTGCTGCTGGTATGGTCGAACTCGAAACTGTTGGAGAATAGATTGTGGCCCCAGGGAAGAATCCGGTGCGAGAGATCGGTAGAAGTCGTACATCAACACGACCTATAATGTCTTTCTTTGGTAAGGGTCCCCAAATGCGTGAGTCAGAGCTGTTTGGACGATTATCGCCCATAACAAAGTATTCTTCTGGGTTAAGAGAGACATTTTTTGTATACGTCGCATCTTCGTTCACAATATATGGTTCAGTGAGAGCAAGATTTTCTCCTGTGGTGGTTGTAACAGTAATGATACCGCGATTAATAGAGACTGTTTCGCCAGGAAGTCCGATAATTCGCTTAATATAGAAGATAGAAGGGTTTTCCGGATACCGGAAGACGATAACATCACCGCGTGCAGGTGCTTTGAAACGATACAGGAGCTCATCAACAATAAGATAATCGAGATTATCGAATGTTGGATGCATTGATTCTCCATCAACGACGAATGGCGAGATAATAAAGACACGAATCGGAATGACGACGAGGATAATCAGGAGCGCAAGTGTGAAAAGATCTTTCAAAAAACCTTTTCCAGTTTCTTTCATATGTGCATTGTACGCGCGCGTTTTCGCGATGCAAGCCCCACACCAATTTTTTGGTGTGGGGTAAATTTTCTGCTACCATACGCGCATGGCACTCGTTATTGTTGGGCTAGGGAATCCGGGGAAAGAGTATGAAAAGACGCGACACAACGCTGGCAGGAGCGTGGTCGAGCTTCTCTCGAAACAAGAAGGTCTTGATTCATTCGTTTTTAATAAAACAAGTAATGCGCTCGTCACTAAGGGTACGATAGAAGGAGAGAAAGTGACACTTGTTCTTCCAGAAACGATGATGAATAACTCTGGTAAGGCGGTAAGCGCGCTTGTGAAGTCGCCGAAGGCGGCAAAAAATCTTTTGGTCATTCACGACGACCTTGATTTACCGCTCGGCACGCTGAAAATGGTTTTCGGACGCGGGAGTGGCGGACACAAAGGCGTCGAGAGTATTATGCGCGCAATAAAGACAAAAGATTTTGCGCGTCTACGTGTCGGTATCTCGGCAGTAGGGAAGAAGAATCAGGCGAAGAAGGTGAGCGGAGAAGAAAAGGTTATCAAACTCGTCATCGGAAAATGGAAACCAAGCGAAGAAGCAACTTTAAAAAAGGTCTTGAAAAAAACGGCCGAGTCCGCACGTCTTTTCGCCACCGAAGGTATCGAACCTGCAACGCAGTTCGCGAATACGCGTTAATTCAAATAAAAAGACACCCTCATTTGTGAGGGTGTCTTTTTATTTACTTTTATTTCTTCTTTGCTGTATACGTCAGCGTCATGCGCTGTTCTTTCGGTTCGAAGAGAGAAATCGTGAATGTATACGTTTTACCTAGTTCGAGTGTCTCGCGTAGCGTTGTGGGTGATTCGAATTCACTTACGTGTACGAGTCCGGCGATACCTTCTTCGATAGAAGCAAGTGCACCATGTTTGTTGTATTTAATAACAACGCCCGGCACTTCCATATCCTTCTTATAGCGATCAGCTGCAATGGTCCACGGATTTTCTTTCAGTGCTTTTACAGAGAGAGAAATCTTTCCGTCTTTTATTTCAATAATCTTAACCTTCACTGGGTCACCGACTTTGAAAAGAGTGTGTGGATTCTCGACGAGACCCCAATCGAGCTCACTGATGTGTGCGAGACCTTCAAGACCTTGTTCGAGCTTCACAAAGACGCCGAAGTCAACAACGCCCGTTACTTCGCCATTTGCAGTATCGCCGACCTGGTACTTGTCGATAAGTGTCGCTTTCTCTTCGGCCTCATTCTCAGAACGCTCTGAGAAAATAAGCTTTCCTTCTTTTGCATCAGCAGTAATGATGCGTACCGAGAGAGGGTGGCCAACCAATTGTACTAGCTCGCCAAGAATCTTGTCCTTATCACCTTCTGGTACACGAGGATAATGTTCTTTTGCGAGTTGTGAAGCAGGAAGAAATCCCTGGATACCTTGCCAAGTGAGAATAAGTCCACCCTTGTTCGCTTCTTCAACGACGAGTGAATACGGTGTCTGTGAGAGAATAGCAGTTTCTGCTTCGCCCCAAATAGCTGCTTGGCGAGCTTCCTTCAGCGAGAGCTCTATATATCCGTCGCGACCAGCCGGATCAACGACTTTTGCGCTAATAGTGTCACCCAGATTTGCCTTACGAAGAACATCGGCAGCATTCAGATATTCACGACCATAGATGATGCCGGTGCCAAATGGCGGCAGGTCGACATACACACGGCCGCGACTAATTGCGATAATCGTTCCTTCGACAAGGTCGTTCGTTACGGGTGGTGTCGGTATAGTGTCAATAAAACCGGCCATCGGGTGGCCTTCGGCGAGATGAATGGTCGGCAGTGGAACAGCTTTCTTACCTTCAGACATATATATAAAGCGGTGCGGATTTTCGAAGATGGTGCTGTTAAGGTTCGACCTTAAGAAATTTGGGCCAAAGGTCGAACCTTTAATACAGTGTTAGCCAGCATCTAGTTCTCTGCACGCAACGGGTGGACTATAGCATAGAGAATCAAAAAATGCTAGAATATACCTAATGGTTATCACGCATCATGGCGGACAATGTTTCAAGGTTACCTTAGGTGATTTGACGATTGTCTTCGACCCTATTAGTAAGAAAGCGTCTCTTCCTGCTGTGCGCTTTGGCGCGGATATTGCGCTCGTCTCGCGTGATCATCCTGATATGAACGGCATCGAAGAAGTAACCTATGGCGACAAAGAGCCATTTGCTATTACCGGTCCGGGCGAATACGAACGCGCTGGCATTGTTATCCAAGGATTCCTTTCTAAAAGTAACTATGGCTTAACGAAGGATGAGTCCGAGGTCGTCAATACTATCTATAGTGTCGAGCTTGAAGATATGACACTTGTACACCTTGGCGCACTCGCTGATACTGAACTCTCGAAGGAGGCACGAGAAAATATTGATGAAATCGACGTGCTCTTTGTGCCGATTGGAGATGGTGGTGTGCTTTCTCCCGCCAAAGCACACGAGCTCGCTGTGTCGCTCGAACCGAAGATTATTATCCCGATGCACTGGAGCGGAATGGGGACTCCGAAATCACTCGAAGCATTTCTAAAAGAAGCAGGGAATAGTAGCGAGAAAGTAGACAAACTTACCTTAAAAAAGAAGGACCTCATCGGTCGCGATGGGAGTATACTGGTAGTAACACCCTAATAGATATGAAAACTCTCTTTGAACATATCGAAAATGCAAAAGGCAAACCGCATCATATTCGGAAACGAATTGCTTTCGCTACTGCTACGGGTATGAGTGCGCTCATCGCATTCGTGTGGTTCGCAGGATCACTTGCGACCGGATCGTTTGCTGTTCGAGACACTTCGTTTGCTGATGCGGGAGTACAAGGAAATATTGAGGCTACTAGCAACGGAAATGTTTCTGACAATCTTGCTGGCGCCGCCGCCGCACTTCAAAATAAGAATGCTCCAGCGCACATCGAGATTGTCGACACAGCTTCTTCGACACGGTCGGCAAAGAAGGCGGAACAGACAACGATACCGTTTTAATTGATATTTATTTATGGCGCGTGGTAAGCAGGAAAAAGAAGAAGGAGCGGCGACACCTGTCGCCGCGAATGTCATAGACCAGCCGATTGTTGCTGAGATGCGGCAGTCATACATCGACTACGCGATGACGGTTATTACCGCTCGCGCTTTGCCGGATGTTCGTGATGGATTGAAGCCGGTGCATCGCCGTATTCTCTACGCGATGCGCGATATGGGACTTATGCCCGGCGGGAAATTCCGTAAGAGCGCAACTGTGGTCGGCGAGGTACTCGGTAAATATCACCCGCACGGCGATGTTGCAGTGTATGACTCGA
>JBBABN010000004.1:0-23291 GCA_041657665.1 Minisyncoccota bacterium | reverse complement strand
CACAGACCTTTTCATATCGTTATCCGCTCGTGCTGGGTCAAGGTAACTTCGGTTCTATCGACGGTGACTCTCCAGCAGCGATGCGTTATACCGAAGCGAAGATGTCGCGTATCGGCGAGGCGCTGCTTCTCGATCTTGAAAAAGAGACCGTCAGATGGAATCCGAACTATGACGCAACACGCGAGGAACCTCACGTGCTCCCAGCCGCATTACCGAACCTTCTTCTGAACGGCACACTCGGCATCGCCGTCGGTATGGCGACCAACATTCCGCCCCACAATCTTCGCGAAGTGGTCGCTGCGACGATTCATCTCATCGAGAATCCCGATGCGACGACCGACGACCTTCTTCAATTCGTAAAGGGTCCCGATTTTCCGCTTGGTGGTGTTGCATTCAATCAAGCAGATATTAAACATGCCTACGGCTCGGGTAAGGGGCCGGTGGTGGTACGTGGTGAAGCAGAAATTATTGATGATGGAAAGAAGGATTCGAGTATTATCATCACCTCGATTCCGTACCGTGTGAATAAGAGCGAACTTATTGCGCGCATTGCAGATTTGGTACAGGAGAAAAAGCTCGAAGGTATTCGAGACTTGCGTGACGAATCAACTTCAGATATTCGCGTTGTGGTGGAGCTGAAGAGTACTGCACATCCGCAGGCAGTCTTGAATGCGCTATACAAGCACACTGAACTGGAGAGTACTTTCCATTACAATATGCTCGCGCTCGTCGATGGCGTGCCGGAGATGCTCTCGCTCGTTGGTATGCTCGGACATTTTGTGGAGCATCGCCAAGAGGTGGTGAAACGTCGCACCGAATACGACCTGCGACAAGCCGAGGCGCGTGAACATATTCTCTTTGGTCTCTGCAAAGCGCTTGATCATATCGACGAGGTCATCGCGATTATTAAAAAAGCGGCGGATATTCCTTCGGCATCGCTCGCGCTCCAAAAGAAATTTGGCTTTTCCGTACTTCAGGCGGCGGCGATTCTCGAGATGCGTCTTTCGAAGCTTGCGGGCCTCGAACGCCAGAAGCTCGAAGATGAACTCGCTGAAGTACAAACACTCATTAAGAAGTTGAAAGAAATTCTTTCTTCTCCAGCGAAGATTCTTGCGGTGGTGAAATCAGAACTCGCTGAGCTCGCAGAGAAATATGGCGATGATCGTCGCACTCGTGTGGTGAAAGGTGGGGTACAGAATATTTCTGTTGAAGATTTAGTGCCTGATGAAGAATCGATGCTTCTCTTAACTCAAGGAGGGTATGTGAAGCGAACAAATCCGAACGAATATAAGAGCCAGAAGCGTGGTGGCGTCGGCGTCGTCGATATCGCGACGAAAGAAGAAGATATCGTGACGCACTTCCTCGTCACGAATGCGCACAGCGACCTGCTTTTCTTCACTGATTTCGGCAAAGCGTATCAGCTGAAGATGTATGAAATCCCTGAAGGCCGTCGCGCCACGAAGGGTAAGAGCATTATGAATTTCCTCGCGCTCGCGGGCGATGAAAAGGTGACATCGATATTGCCGGTGCCGAAGGGTGCAGCACTCGATGCTTTGTCGATTGTCTTTGTGACCGAAGAAGGCGTGGTGAAGCGAGTCGCGGCGCGTTCGTTCTCTGATGTGCGTCGCTCGGGCATCATAGCGATTAATCTGAAGAAGGGCGACAAGCTCGTCTCGGCACATCATGCTTCTGAAGGCGACACCGTTTCTATCGTGACGGCAAAAGGGCAGTCGATTCGATTTGATGCTGAAGAGGTGCGCGAGATGGGTCGTACCGCTGGCGGAGTGCGCGGTATGAGTGTGAGGAAGGGTGACCGTGTTGTTTCGGCAGAAGTAGTTTCTGCGACGGCTCGCGATGCTTCACTCCTCGTTATTATGAGCAAGGGATACGGCAAGCGCACGAAGATTTCTGAATATAAAGTACAAGGTCGAGGTGGTTCAGGTATTAAGACCGCAGAGGTGACGCCAAAGACCGGTGAGATTATCGGCGCGCGCATTATCGTGGGCGATTTGAATGATGAAGAAATTGTCGTTGTTTCTAAGAAAGGACAAGTGATTCGCACTGGTGCCAGCGAGATCTCACTCCTCTCTCGCGCGACGCAGGGCGTCCGTATTATGAAGATGCGTGAGGGTGATAGTATTGCATCGCTGGTGGCGTTATAGAAGTAAGCGGCATTTCAAATATGTCCATAGACATCGAGCTGACACTCAACCGATTTGGTTTCGGGAAGATCAGCGGTAACAAATTTCAATTTTTCTGGCTTCGATTCTCGAAGTGGAATATTCCGAATAAATACTCTATTTGTTTTGAAATAAATTGGCGAACCAAAGAGAAACAGTAAATTCCAAGGTCGTGTGAACAAGGTTAAACCTTGTTCTAAACTAGCCTTATAATACAAGGTGGTATGACACGTCCAATAAATATTGCTCCAGATGAGTTTTATCACATCTATAATCGAGGTATCGAGAAACGAAAGGTATTTCTTTTGCGATCAGATTACGAACGTTTTACAGCGCTTTTGTATCTTGCGAATCAAACCGAACCTGCTGACCTAAAATATCAAGGTAGATCAATTGCTGAAATAACCAATGATCGTTCTGGTGAACCGCTTGTTGAGATTATTGCTTATTGTCTTATGCCAAACCATTTTCATTTGCTTTTACGTGAAAAGATTGAAGGCAATATAGCGCGGTTCATGCAGAAACTTACGACAGGATATACGATGTACTTCAATAAACGTAACGAACGAAATGGTGCGTTATTTCAGGGGACATACAAAGCATCTCATGTGCATGACGATCGTTATTTTCGTTATGTGATTTCTTATATTCATCTCAATCCGGTGAAGCTTATCGACCCAATCTGGAAAAAGAATGGAATCAAGGACAATGTTCAAGCAGAAAAGTATCTTTCGCAATATGTGTATTCGAGTTATAAAGACTATCTCGGCGAAACGCGTTCATACGGGCGTTTACTTGAGCAGGGAACGATGAAAGAAATTTTTCCAAACGCCGGTGATTTTCATGAGTGTGTCACAGAGTGGCTTACCTATCCCGCAAAATAGAACAAGGTTTAACCTTGTTTAAAATGCGCGATTTGCCGCCGTCAAATGGTATTGCTTCTCTGGTTTCGTTGTAATATTTTTCTTATCAGAAGCGAAGAGCTGACCGCCTTCGTATTCACCTAGAAGAAGAAGCTTCTGGGAGGAACAAACTATACAAGAACCAGCGGTTATTCCGCGAGTTGTGTTGGGTGGGGAGCAGACGGAGGTCTTGCTCTAGATGTAAAAACCCAACCCTCGCGGTTTTTTATTTCTGTTGATTGCGCGGCCCGCTGCGGGCCGCGCATGGTATTTTATAGGTATGAACGCTTCTTTTAGCGAGCCAAGAGAAAATGTACTCCAGCTCGGTTTGCGTGAAGGGATGAAAGTCGGCGACTTTGGTACCGGTAGTGGACACTATGCGCGCGCGGCAGCAGCTATCGTTGATTATGACGGGAAGGTGTATGCGATCGATGTGCAGGAAAATGTTCTTAAACATCTGAAACTCAACACTCACACCGCGCATCACAGTATTATCGATACGGTCTGGGGCAATATTGAGAAATTAGGCGGTACCCACCTGCGCGACGCGTCGCTCGACGCAGTTATTCTCGCCAATACTCTCTTTCAAGTCGAGAATCTCTCAGGACTTCTCGGAGAGATACGGCGAGTACTGAAGTCGGGCGGGAAGCTGATGGTTATCGACTGGGCTGGCAGCTATGGTGGTATGGGTCCATCTCCAGAACAGGTGGTGACTGAACACGACGCCGAAGCACTCTTTATTAATGGTGGCTTCCATAAGGTGAAGTCATTCCGTGCTGGGCCACATCACTACGGTATTATATTTACTGCACCATAATTATGAAAATCTCTTTATTTCAAGGTATTTTGTTCGGTGTATTCGGTCTCGCCGCGCTCGTCGGTCTCTTTGTCTTTGCGACGTATTCGGGTGGCGGTAACGGCAGTGGAGCAGTCGGTACTGTGGTTATCTGGGGCACCTTGCCGAAAGAGGGAATGCAGTCCGCCTTGGCTGCTGCCGCACAAACCGAGCCACTCTTAAAGAATGTTTCGTATGAACAAAAAGATTCCGCGACACTAACGAACGATCTCGCTTCTGCTATAGCGACTGGCTCGGCTCCTGATCTCGTCCTCTCTTCGCAGGAACAGCTTCATTCGATTTCTAAATTTATCGCGCCATTACCAGCGAGCACACTCTCAGTATCCACCTTCACGAACACTTTCGTCGGAGAGGGAGATCTCTTCGCTGGTCCTGGTGGCTACTACGGCATACCATTTCTTATTGATCCGCTTGTTCTCTTCTCGAATCGCACACTTCTCGCTTCGAGTGGTATCGCGAAGCCACCAACTACTTGGGAGGCTTTGATGGGTCTCGTGCCGAATGTGGCGATTCTATCGCCTTCACGGCAGATTACGCGCGGCCTTATCGCTCTGGGCACCTACGGCAATGTGCATAATGCACGCGGAATACTCTCCGCACTCTTTATCCAAGCGGGCGTCCCTCTCTCTTCATATTCTTCGGGTGGTTCGCTTTCGGCGAATCTCGGGAAGAATGCTTCAGGCGGAGTGCCACCAGGAGAATCGGTACTCGGCTTCTATACTCAGTTCGCTGACCCTTCGAAGGTATCGTATACCTGGAACGCTTCGTTACCTGACTCACAGCAGGCGTTCCAGAATGGTGATCTTGCGCTCTATCTCGGCTATGCTTCTGAATCGCGATTTTTCGCCGTAGCGAATCCGAATCTTAATTTCGGTGTTGCGCCGCTCCCGCAGCCCGCGACTGCGTCGGTGAAGAGTGCCTACGGACTCGTTTATGCACTTATGATTCCGCGTGGAACGAAGAATGCGTCGGGCGCGTATCAGGCAGCGGTACTCCTCACTAATTCGGCTGAACAAAATGCAGCAGCTACAGCGACAGGGCTCGCACCAGCGGTCTTAAACGAGCTCGCGGCTGTGCCCGCCGACCCAACTGCCGCAGTCGCGTATGCTGAAGCACTTTATTCTCAAGGATGGCTGTCCCCATCGCCCGTCGATACTGATGCTGTTTTCTCAGGTATGATTACTGATGTGATAAGTGGTCGTTCAACTCTTGGTACCGCACTCAACTCTGCTGAGAGTTCTTTAACCGCACTCTTACAAAAATAATATGCGTTATATCGCTATCGCCATCTTTATTCTCTTCTCCTTCTTGCCGGCTGGTATGGCGTTTGCAGCACAGACACAATCTGGAGTCACTAACACTTCTCAAACACAAACAGGTGTGCAGAACACTGCCAATACGGGTCAAAATGTCACTCTCATCAATCCTCTTGGTAATTGTGTTGATAATGGCAGTGGAAATTGTTTGTCCGCTCTCCTTACTAAAATTCTGGACTTCGTGATTCGTATTGGCGCTATCGTCATCGTCTTTATGTTGATTTATATCGGCTATCTTTTCGTTATGGCACGTGGTGTACCAGGTGAAATTACCAAAGCGAAAGAAGCATTGAAATGGACGGTCATCGGTGCACTGATTCTTCTTGGTGCGCAAGCGATATCTCTCGGTATTCAGGCGACCGTGCAGGCAATCTCTACTGGTAATTAATATGACCTTCGCCACATTCATCGGCAGCGGCTCTACCGGCATCATTGATGTTATTAACACGGTCGTAGTGCCGCTCATCTTTGCTTTTTCCTTTGCAGCGTTCATCTGGGGCGTCGCGAAGTATTTTTTCTTCCATAACGATGGTGATGAAAAGAAACTTGCAGAAGGCCGCAGCTTTATTATCTGGGGTATTCTCGGATTGGTGATGCTCTTCTCGGTCTGGGGATTCGTGAATCTATTGTTATCCACGCTCGGAATCAAACCTTAACCGTAATGTGTCATACTTATCACATATGAAATCAATCACGCGCATAACAGCATCATTAGTAGCATTACTCGCACCTGCTCTCACCTACGCAGCAACAGTAGTGGGTGGCGCCTCTAATTCGGGTGGTTTCTTAGGAGTTTCTTGGGGCAGTGGGGACGGCGGCGTCGGATGTTCGAGCACCATCTGTGGTATCGGAGCAACAATTCTCTACATCATTAATGTCATCTTAGTGCCGGTGCTCTTCGCAGTAGCTTTCATTATGTTTCTCTATGGTGTCGCTCAGGCGTACATCTTCTCGAAAGGTGACTCTGCAGCAGTTGCAAAAGGTCATCAGCTTATTCTCTGGGGTATTATTGGATTCGCGGTTATGATTTCGGTCTGGGGGCTCGTGAATGTGGTCTCGAATACCTTCGGCCTCTCGGGTTACTATGCACCAGAGCTTCCGCAATCGTATTAATTCACTTCTATGATTAACACATCATATATCGAAGGATACTCAGACGATATTATTTATATTATCAATGGCATTCTCCTGCCGACGCTCATTGCGGTCGCCTTTATCGTTTTCCTCTGGGGCGTATATAAATATTTCATCCAGAATGAGAAGGAACGAGAGAATGGGAAGACCTTTGTTCTTTATGGCATCATCGGCTTCGTCATTCTCTTCTCGGTCTGGGGTCTGGTAAATATCGTCGGCGACACGCTTAATCTCCCTGTTGGCGGTTCGCCGCCTCCTGTCCCGACCTTTGGCACCAAATAATAAATTATCCACAAAGTATCTAGAATCGCATTGACCAATAAGGTAGAAAAGCTACAATTATCTCATTAACAAATTACTTATTTTATGAAAAAAGCCATTGTATTCACTTCTGTCTCGCTCGTCACCCTCGCTTTGCCACTCATATCTCTGGCAGCACCGCTTAATAACATTTCTGATGTCGGCAAGTTAATTATCGATACTATTAATAATATTCTTGTTCCAGTGCTTTTTGCTATTGCATTTATCGTCTTCCTTTATGGGGCATTCAAGACCTTCATTATGGGTGCTAACAGTGGCGACGCGCAAAAAGAAGGTAAAGAACTTATGATCTGGAGTCTGGTCGGATTCTTCGTGATGGTATCGATCTGGGGTCTCGTGGGTATTCTCACTGGCACAGTTAGCTTCGGCGGTGGAGGAGTTAATCTGCCTACAACTAGGTAATGTCCGTTCTCAACTCATTTCTCTCGAGAGTTATAGAGCAGATTATTAATCCGATAATCCTGCTTCTTGCCGCGAGTGCATTCGTCGTATTCCTCTGGGGTGTGTTTGAATTTATTAGAGGAGCAGCAGATCCGAAGAAGAGAGAAGAAGGTCAGCAGGCTATTCTCTGGGGTCTTGTGGGGCTCACCATCATCTTCGGTGCATATGGTGTGATTAATGTCGCTCTCGGCACCTTTGACCTTGGCCCCATCCAACAGTTTTTGCCGTAGTAGGGAATGAGAAAAGGCCTCGCGATTTATCGCGAGGCCTTTTGCGTTGAAAGAACTTCATTTTGAGAAAGCATAGGAAACAATATTTGTCTTCCTTGTTTTGTTCGTTGCGTATGCTCCTGCAAGCGGACCATCAACACATGACGGTTCTCCGAATGCAGATTCATGCCCATCTGTATACACATTATGAAGAAGGAAATCGTCTCCATTCATCACTATGTGCATTCCTGAAGGAACAGGAATAAGTTCCGATTTTCCACCAGGCGGCAATATGATCTTCGGCCATTCGGCAACCGGAGCACTCGCAAGCGGGATGCTTGCTTGTGCAGAGACCGCTCTGTGCTGGTCAGTGCTGCCAGAATCCGCGACCCACCCGATTATCGGGAATCCGATAAAGAGGGCGAACACGATCGTGGCAATCACGGCCTGCAGTGTCTTCGCCGCTTTGCCCGCATTGAGTGCGATGAGTCCGGCGATGATACCCCACAAGATGAGAATTGTAAGCCAATGATTTCGGCTCCAGCTTCCTACATCTGCGAGATCAGGTGATTTCTTCAGAAAGATTCCGAAGATGAAAATCACAACACCGACGAGGACGAGAATGACGGTCCACAGATTGTTCTTGAACCAATTTGGGTTCGTCTGGTCGTCTTTTCCCCCTTTATTCGCTGATGAACTGGTAGGGGAGTTGTCATTGTTGGTCCCTGCTTTTTTCTTGTTCAGCTCGGACATCTTTCTTGTTTTGGTCCAGAAAAGCGTCATGACTTAGTATCTCCTTTCGTCTCGGGCTTTAACATTCCGATAAGCGGAGCGAATGGACTGTTCGCCCAGATGATCGTGTTGCCAGCTCCTTTTGCAGATTCTTGCATCGCGTCAAGCTGGGCGAGTAGCATACCAGCATCACCATGTTTTTTTATGACTTTGAGACGTGCTTGGAGAGCTTCTGCCTCTTTGTCGCCTTTCATTTTGATGACTTTGGCTTGTGCTCCTCCAGTAAGTTCCAATGCTTCTGCTTCCTGTTTCGTAGTGTACACTTTTGTCGCTGCTTCTTGGTGCTGTTTTTTTGCTTCTCCAGAGAGATCCATGGTCTGTAAGTCAGCAGTGCGTATCTTTACACCATACCGACCTCCCAAACCAAGAAGTTTACTTTTCCCATCGTCTGGCAATCTATCGCTAAGATCGATGATTGAAGCGGATAAATTTTTCCAAATTTCCTTTGCCGTTTCTCTATCTCCACTTTCTTCGTCAGAAGATATGAGTTGTTGATAGCTTTTACTGCCAACGAAAGTACGCATCTCACGATTGACTGCAGCAACAACACGCCGCATCCAATCTTCACCGGAAAACAGTGCGCGATACGGGTTGCGTACGGCGACTGTTACCAGTGTGGTTTCATCGGTCTGCAAACGATCTTTCGTCTCCGCGTCTTTCGTTACGACGATATAAGTGAAGTCGGCAACAAAAATGAAGTCGGATGCTTCAGCTCGGGGAAGAACTTTCTCTTCTCCTTCTTTGTTTGTGGATGCCTCGTTCCATTCGAACATATAGACATACACATTAGTAGCCCACGGCCACCCGACCCAATAAAGTCCAAGCTTCTTGAGAAGTTCCGAGCGATCATCATAAGCACAATCATCTGTTTGTTCGAAACCTTTTTCATTACCTACTCCGTGATAGACAACCTCCCAGTCGGGAAGTTTTTCAGTTTTTCCATCACTGTTTACGAACTCGGTTTTGTAGCCGTACTTTCCTGGAGCATTAATATGGTATCCAGAAAAAGACATTATGAAGCGTTCGAACGAATCGCCACGCATAATAGCCTTTGCGGTCCCTTCTTTTACTGTGGTGAAAAAGATATTTTCTCTCGCAAGCCACTGTAAGAAGAAAGGGAAACTCACGATAGCTGCGCCAATTAACACACACACCACGACGAATAATACTGCCAGCAGATAGAACATGATGTTTCTCCTTATGTTTGAACAGTAAAAAGATCTACATTCTGCAGTATATAATACACGAAACTATTATAAAGTCAAGTAGTGCCGTGTACTGCGTAGTCCGCCAACTGGCGGACGAAGTAGTGCTGGGAAGAGGACTCGAACCTCCAATGGGTTGCCCCGTCAGCTCCTAAGGCTGATGCGTCTACCAATTTCGCCATCCCAGCATAATAGCTACTTTGAAATCATACTATGTTCTGCTATATTTTTCTTGAGGACGCATTCTTGTTTCCTCACTCGCGCCCATAGCTCAGTTGGTAGAGCAGATCCCTCTTAAGGATAAGGTCCCAGGTCCGAGCCCTGGTGGGCGCACAAGTTTTTCTAGTACCGAGGGTGGGAATCGAACCCACATGAAGGTTTTTAGGCCATCTCAGGATTTTAAGTCCTGTGCGTCTACCAGTTCCGCCACCCCGGCGAGTGAGTGAATACAAAAAATGTAGCACATTTTATTGTATGAACGAACGAGCCGAAGGAAAGCGTGCAAGCAATGCTTACTCCGGCCACTCCCTTATTTTTACCATAATGAGGCCAGGGCGGGAATTGAACCCGCGCATAGCGCTTTTGCAGAGCGCCGTGTTACCACTTCACCACCTGGCCACTCTCGTATGATACTACCGTGCGCTTTCTTCTGGAAGCGCTGGTGCGCCACTCTCCTCGCCGTTATCAGGAAGGAAGTCGATGCGTGGAAGGCGAATGCGCGCATGTGCTTTTAAATAATCAGAGAATGCTTCTCGATGATGTTCGAGAAAGGCGAGTGCAGCGCGCGTCTTCTCGACAGGGAAGACACTGACGAAAACTATCATACGGTCGCCGTGGGCGATGCTCTGCGCACGAATAACAGTGATGAGTGATTCAGTGCTGGCTTCTCTCGCGATAAATTGTGCGGCTTCATGCGCAACAATTTCGGCGGCACGATTGCTCTGTTTGCGCAGTCCCGGTTTTCGATCGGGAGGCATCATACTTCAGTAACGACGAATGCGATGATTTCATCTCCGTAAGTCGCGTTTTCTCTCGCTTCGATTTCAGCGCCGAAGTCGCCTTCCACTTTTATTTCTTTTACATCGGCGCGTGCCTGTTGGAGGTTGGTAATAGAACCGCGCGCTATCTGGGTATCATTTCGTAGTATCTTTATCTTATTCCCCAGAGTGAGAATCCCTGAGATATAGCGAAGGCCGAGTACCTGTTTCTTCGCATCTGATGAGAAAGTCTTCAACACTTTTGCACGTCCGAGTTCTTTGTCGGTTGCGATGGCTGGTACACACTGTTCAAGTAGCTCTTTCACCTTCGCTGATAGTTCATAAATAATCGAATATGAAAGAATGGTAATTGAATCGCGGTCAGCGAGTTCACGAGCGATAGGGTCAGTTCCAACATTAAACGCGATAACCGTGCTGTGTGACGCGTGGGCGGTTTTAATATCACTTTCCGACACGCTGCCCACCCCAGAAGAAACGATACGAACTGTGGCGCGTTCATGGGTAATCTTCGCGAGCTCATGAACAATAGCGTCAACCGAGCCAGCGACATCTGCCTTCACGACGATAGGGAGTTCAGTTATCCCTTCAGTCGCAACAGTATTTTCTGAAGTGCGAGAGAATGCTGTGTGTTCTGTAGCGAGAGCCTCAGCTTCTTTCTTGTTTTTCACAATGATAAAAGATTCTCCAGAAGGTGGCAGGGAAGAAAATCCCGAGATCCGCGCTGGTTCGGACGGTAGAGCTTGTTCGACTCTCTTCCCGCGGAAGTCCTCGATAAATCGTATAGGAGCATACGCGTCGCCTGCGACGACGAATCCGTCGAGTGTGAGTGTTCCGTCCTTTACGATAAGAGTTGCAGAAGAACCGCGTTTCGGGTCTTGTGTTGATTCGAGGACGAATCCTTCGGCAGAAGCCTCAGGATCAGCAGTAATCTCAGCGAGATCGGCGGCAAGCAATACGAGATCGAGCAGTTCCGACACTCCCTCGCCGGTCTTTGACGACACAGGCATATAGGAAATGTCGCCTCCCATATCTTCGAGGAAGATTTCATGTTCGAGAAGTGAGGTCTTCGTGCGCTCGATGTCTGCATTATTTTTATCAATTTTCGTAATAGCAATAACAAATGGGATACCGGCATCTTTAATCGCGGCGAGTGCCTCGGTGGTCTGCGGCATGACACCCTCATCTGCCGCGACGACGAGAATAGCAATGTCTGCTGCAGCTGCACCGCGTGCACGAATTGCTTCGAAGGCTTCGTGGCCAGGTGTATCGAGGAAGGTAACCGAACGGTCATTATGCATCGCAATATACGCAGACACATGCTGTGTGATGCCACCAGCTTCGCCCGCGACGACATTCGACTTCCGAATGTAATCCAAGAGAGATGACTTCCCGTGATCTATATGGCCCATCACCGCGATGATGGGCGGTCGTGATTCCCGCGCCATAGTATCTCTATTTCATCACAAAAACCGCCCAATTGCAATTAACGATTTTTAACCAACGAGGTTAGTCGGCGAGCCGGCAGAGAATGCTTTAATGTTCTCGATGGTGGCGTCGAGAATGCGTTCGACTGCCTCGTCCGTGTTAAACGCGGTGTGTGGCGTGACGATGACGCGCGGATGATCGATGAGATAATGATTCGCCAAAGCAATCTTTAGTTCCTCTTCTTTTGGATGTGGATTGGTGAGCAGTGCGATTTCATCTGTCATGTCTCCTTCTTCTTCGAGTACATCGAGCCCGGCGCCAGCGAGTGAACCGCTCTTTAGTGCTTCGACAAGCGCTTCGGTCTCGATGACTGCGCCGCGTGCGGTGTTGATAAGATACGCACCTTTCTTCAAATTTCCGATATTTTCTTTATTAATAAGGTGGTGGGTATCTTTGTTGTACGGAACATGAATGGTGATGATGTCAGATACGGCGAGTAGCTCTGCGAGCGAGGCATACGAGAAGCCGAGTTTCTGCGCGAGTTCAATATTGGGATGCACATCGAATCCGACAACTTTCATATCGAATCCTTGTGCCATACGGATGATGTGTGCACCAATGTGTCCGGTGCCGACAATACCTATGGTCTTACCGGCAAGATCGAACCCACGGAAACCCACAGGGGAGAAAAATCCTTTACGAACACTTTCATCGGCTTCGATAATACGACGTGAGAGCGCGAGGAGAAGTCCGAAAGCGAATTCCGCGACGGTGTTCTCTCCATAAAAAGGAACGTTCGAGACGATAACGTTATGTGCTTTAGTTGCTGCAAGATCGATATGGTCGAATCCTGTCGAGCGAGTCGCAATAAATTTCAATGCAGGGAATCGTGCAAGCTCGGCTTCGCCGAGATGGGATTCCACAAATGGACAGAGAATATCTGCGTCTTGATCAGTAAGGTCGGGAGACTCTGAAATAGAACCTTCGTGGAAAGTAATATCTTCATTTGGAAGTTTTGCGCGTACGAATTCTTGCTCCCACGCCTCGCCCGAAAAGTAATGTATTTTCATATCTCTATATTATCGTGTTTCAGCTTCGTGCTCTATAGTGAGTAATCGCTCATACTTTGCTAGGCGCTCTTGTTGGCCGAGACCGCCAGCTTTCAGACCGTGCGCGCCTATTCCATAAGCGAAGTCCGCGATGAAGGTGTCGCTCGTTTCGCCCGAGCGGTGTGATGCGACGACCCTAAAGCCGGCGGAGTAGGTCTCCTTCACTGCTTCGAACGCTTCTTTCACTGTGCCAATCTGGTTCGGTTTAATCAGTACTGCGTTTATTTCTTTATTCTTCGCCGCTTCGATAACTCGTGCGGGATTTGTGACGGTTAGGTCATCGCCGATGATAAGAATCTTTTCGCCCATCGATGCAGTTAGCCGAGCGAAATCGTCTGGCGCATTCTCAGCAAAAGGATCTTCAATACTGTGAATGGGGAATTGTGCAACAAGATGTTCGTAGAGGTGCAAGAATTCTTCTGGCGTGTATGTTTTATCGAGAAGTCGGTACGTACCATCATGGAATAACTCGCTCGCTGCTGCATCAATCGCGATTGAAGTGTTCGAGTATCCGCAAGCCAGCGGACTTACAAGTTCAGTGAGAATCTCGAATGGTTTCTCGAGAGTATCGAAGGTTGGTGCATATCCGCCTTCGTCGCCCATCGGGACGCCGGTACCAAGTCGTTCGCCCAGTTTTGCGAACATCTCTTGCGCAAGAGGTAATGCTTCACTCGTTTTTCCTTCGATAACGAGAAGATATTCTTGAAAGGGAAGTTTAAAGTCCGCGTGTGCTCCGCCGTTCATCACATTAACGAATAATCTCGGAGCTGAAGGAGTGGTTTCCGCTCGCTTTGCGATTGCTTTCCAAAGCGGAATATTTTCTTGAAGTGCGGAAAGTCGCATCGCGGCAATAGAGACCGAGAGAATCGCATTTGCGCCGAGACGCGATTTATTCGGAGTACCATCGAGTTCAATAAGAGCCGTGTCGAGTTCGTCGAGCGAATTAAAATCGCATCCGATAATCGCCGTTGCAATCTCGCCATTTACATTTGCGATAGCATTCGTCACGCTATCATCCTCGTCGCGGAGTTCGACCGCCTCATGTTTCCCAGTACTTTTTCCTGATGGTATCGATGCAGTCGACTGCAGCAAGGTTCGACCTTGGGAATTCGGATTTAAGGTCGAACCTTGTTGTATCGAGAGTGTTGTCTCTACGGTCGGTCGCCCGCGCGTGTCGAGAATAGATTTCGCTTCAATACGGTCTATATGCATACCTAGCGTGCGAGCTTTTCTTCGATCTCAGCGACATGTTCGAGTGTCTTTATCACTGAATCAGGATTGAGTGACATACTTGGGATACCTTCTTTCACCAAGAATTCGGCGAAATCAGGAAGGTCGGATGGTCCTTGTCCGCAGATGCCGAGATACTTCCCGCGCGCAGAACACTTCCGGACAATCATACTAATGAGTGCGCGAACTGATTCGTCATTTTCGTTACCAATATGCGTTACGATGCCGGAGTCGCGATCGAGCCCGAGAGTGAGTTGGGTCAAGTCGTTACTACCGATAGACATGCCATCAAAGAGATCGAGGAATTCTTCAGCGAGGAGTATATTAGATGGAATCTCGCACATCATATAAACTGGCGTTACTTTTTCTTTACCTTTTGTGAGCGATTTTGCGGTGAGACCATTTTTCGCCATAATACCGAGCACCTGCTCGGCTTCCTCGGTCGTTCGACAGAAGGGAATCATCGGAATAACATTGTCGAGACCCATCTCTTCGCGGACTTTTACAAGTGCGCGACATTCAAGAATGAATGCGTCTTTAAATTTTGGATCATAATAGCGAGAAGCACCACGCCAACCAAGCATTGGGTTTTCTTCTTTCGGTTCGTACGCCTCGCCTCCCAGGAGAGTTGAATATTCATTGGTTTTGAAATCAGAGAAGCGAACGATAACAGGTCGAGGACTAAATGCTGCTCCTATTTTTGCGATGCCGTAGGCGAGATTGTCGACATAATAATCGACCGGATCCTTCCAACCAACTGCTTTCTTTGAAATTGCCGCACGTAGTTTAGGGGTAAGTTTCTTGAAATTAAGAATAGCGAGAGGATGAACGCCGATAGTGGAAGCGATAATAAATTCTTCGCGTGCGAGTCCGACGCCTTTGACTGGCAGGAACGAATTTTCGAAAGCGATATCGGGTGACGCGATGTTCACCATAATTTTCGTCTTTGTTTCTGGTAGAGTACCGATGGTATGTTCTTTTGTTGTTATCTTCGCTTTCCCTGCAGTAATGAAACCAACACTGCCAGTCGTATCGACGGTAACGAGTGTGCCAGTTTTTAATACTCGTGTTGCATTTCCTGCACCAACAATTGCCGGTAGTCCGAGTTCACGTGAGACGATAGCTGCATGGCTCGTGCGCCCTCCTTGATCAGTGATAATGGCTGATGCCATCTTCATAATTGGTTCCCAGTCTGGGTCGGTCATGGTCGTCACCAATATTTCGCCCTTCTTAAATTGTTTAATTTCTTTCGGATTCAGAATGATATGTGTGGTGCCGACTGCGACTTTAGAACCAACTGAGATACCTTGCGCCAGTGTTTTACCTTGTCCGCTCACTTTATATTCAACAAGCTTAGAGAAGTCGCGTTCAGCCTGCACGGTCTCCGGTCTCGCTTGTACGATATAGAGCTCGTTCGTCTTGCCGTCGCGTGCCCATTCCATATCCATCGGTGTCCATTTACCATTGCGTGTGCTGTAATGTTCTTCGATAAGTGCCCCCCAACGAGCAAGTTCGGCAATTTCTTTTTCAGAAAGAACGAAGGTGTTCTGTTCTTTTGTGCTCGTGTTTACAATCTTCGTTTGGATAACACCCGTTTTGCCTTGTGCATAGAGCATTTTCTTATTCTTCACTCCGAGTGTCTTGCCGATGATAGGATTTTTTGTTTTTCCTAGTTTAGACTTCACCACGAGATATTCATCTGGCGTAACGTGTCCTTGTACGATTAATTCACCGAGACCCCACACAGCATTAATAAGAATAAGATCGCGGAAGCCACTCTCAGTGTCCACAGTGAACATAACTCCCGAAGCACCTGTGTCACTTCGTACCATTTTCTGTACACCGACTGAAAGGGCTACTTTTGTTGTAGCGAATCCTTTGTCGGTGCGATACGAAATAGCACGATCAGTGAAGAGGGAAGACATTGCCCAAACGACTGCTCGCGTTACATCCTTCGCACCACGAATATTCAGATAGGTCTCGTGTTCGCCAGCGAACGATGCTCCCGGTAAATCCTCAGCGGTTGCGCTCGATCGCACGGCAACATCCACATTCTTCCCATATTCTTTCTCCATCTGTTCGTATGATTGAGTGATAGCTTTTTCGAGATCAGCAGGGAGCGGTGTGGTACGTATTGCGTCTCGTATTAGTTTTCCGCATCGAGAGAGTTCTTTAAAGTTCTGTGTGTTAAGTCCACTAAGCGTTTTTGCAATAAAAGTGTCGAGGCCGGTTTGTTTTAGAAAATAATAATACGCGTCAGCAGTGACACAAAAACCTTTCGGGACGCGAACGCCTTTCGGAACTACTGAGCGGATGAGTTCTCCGAGCGCGGCATTTTTCCCACCGACTTGTGGCACATTCTCCATACCAATCTTGTCCATCCAGAGTATGTGTGTATTTTTCATATAATAAATTATTTTTTAAGCGCGATAATAAGGTCAGAAATGTTTGATCCAGTATAGCCCGTGTTGAGCGCATCACCGGCTGTGGAAAAGAATTCATATGAACGATGAGCATCCAGATACTCAGAGACTGAAAGGTTTTTTTCTTGTGCGTGTGCGAGCGTTATTGCATCACCGATTGCTCCTGCGCGATCAGTATTGTCGTGTCCATCAGAAGCGAGCGGAAGGATTAACTCATCGGCGTTGAGGTATTCAAGCGCAGCGAGCGCCATTTCCTGGTTACGTCCACCTGAATTTGATGGACACTCCGTGTCGGTCAATGTAACAGTGCTTTCGCCGGCGTAGAGTAGAGCAGTTTTTGGTGATGCATTATGCAATTTTTCTACAACGGCTCGGCCGATGTCTCGCGCTTCGCCGGAAAATTGTTCATCAACTATTTCAACGTCATATCCATGCTTTGATGCAGAATCTTTCATAGCCGTGAGAGCATCTTCGCTTGTAAGAAAGAGAATGTTGTTTACTCGCTCGAAATATTTTTCTTCTTTTGGTGTTTCTGTATATGTTGTGTTCGTTGGAACAATAATAGTGTATTTTCCTAAGATTTCTTTTGCGTCATTAACAGAGGTCTGATCCTTCACTGTTGGGCCGGAAGAAATGAAAGCCATATCATTTCCGGGAACGTCAGACACAATGAGCGAAACAATTTCGGCTGGGTAGGCAGCGCGCGCGAGCCCACCACCGCGCGCGCTCGAGATATGCTTCCGTACCGTATTAATATCTTGTATGGTCGCGCCGCGTGCGGTGAGTTCTTTAAAGAGTGCACTCTCGTCGGCAGAAGCCATCGGCGCTTCGGGCGAGCAGAGCAGGGTAGAGCCGCCGCCCGAGATAAGGAAAATAACCAAATCATCTTCGCGACAATCAGAGAGAAATTCGATAATACGCTTCGTGGCGTGTTCATTTACTTCGCTTGGCAGAGGATGGGTGCCGATAAAAACCTCAATTTTTGAAGAGGAAGTCGGACATCCACTGCTGCTGTGGATGTCCGACTTCCTCAGAGATTCAGTAGAGACATCGAACACTATTCCGCCCGTAAGAGTGTCGCCGAAGAGTTTTTCTATAGCGCTTGCTGCCGTCAAAGCACACTTGCCGATGCCAACAAAAAATACACGCCGTCCGGCAAGTTGATAGGTCTTGTCACCAATACTCATTTCATCACTTGCTACTTGCACCTTACTTCTTATAACTGCATTTATATTTATCGCCTCATATCCCGCCTCGGCTATCAGGAGTGCATCCCGACGCAAGTCATTCTCTGCCCCTTCGACATGCTCAGGGCAAGCAAGCGCTTCAAAATTCTGTATGATATGCATTAGTTCAGTATAACAAAGAGATGACCCCAACAAAGAAATTCCAACGGAAAGAGGAGGACTTCACTTGCGAGCAGTGCGGGTTCTTCGTGCTGGGGAACGGCTACACCAATCACTGCCCGAAATGCCTCTGGAGCAAGCATGTGGATATAAACCCGGGCGACCGTGCGGCGACCTGTTGTGGAGGAATGGAGCCAATTGGCGTCGAACTCGAAGGCGGGGAATACACTATTCTACAGCGCTGTGTGAAGTGCGGCTTTGAACGAAAAAATAAAGCCTCAAAAGATGATGATTTTGATATGATTCTACAATTGTCTCGATCGTCATAAAGTGGTATAATAAATAGATTATGTCTCCAGAAGTGAAGAAACCAACGAGAGTATGGTCGGTGCTCCGTGCCTATGGCACGGCGGCGTACGCGTACCCATGGCTTTTGAGTGTGGCTATTGTTGCTTCTATAGTTATAGAAGTAGCGGGAGTTATTGCTCCGCTCTATTTACGCCAGTTCATCAATCTCCTTTCTGAGGGTACAGCGACCCCCTCTGTTGTTCAGTCGCTTTTCTTCATTCTTGCGATATTTGGAGCGATAAATTTCATTGGTTGGATTGGTCATCGAGTCAATATGTTTGCAGTTCTTCGGCTTGAGTCGCGAGTGATGACGGATCTCTATCAGAATGCTTTTAATTATTTGCTCAAACACTCGCACGATTTTTTCGTTTCTAATTTCACCGGCACCCTCACACGTCGTGTGACGCGTTACGCACGTGCTTTCGAACAAGTGTTCGACAATATTCTCTTCAATTTCCTCTCAGCTTTTCTATTGGCTGTCGGTATTATCAGCGTCTTGTCGACACGGAGCCCACTGCTAGGCATAGGACTCTTTACTTGGACTGTAGTATTCGTCTATTTGCAATTCAGGATGATGCATATGCTTCAACCTTTGCGCGCGACGCGTACCGAAGAAGATAGTAATGTAACTGGGTATCTTTCTGACACCGTATTGAATCATTCGGCGATAACCACCTTTGCTTCTACTCAATATGAAAGTTCACGATTTAAAGAAACAATCACTCGTTGGTACACAGCGACACGAAGTGTCTGGGACACCGAGATGTGGATTTATGGTGTACAAGGTCTCTTTGCTCTTGGTATAGAAGTAGCACTTCTCGCTGGTGCGGTTTTACTTTGGCAGCGTGGTCTTATTACTGTGGGCGATTTTGTTCTCATTCAGGTTTATGTGCTTAGCCTATTGGATCGTATTTGGGGTATTGGGCGTAATATGCGCCAGCTCTATGACGCCTTCGCCGATGCGACCGAGATGCTCGACATTCTCGAATTACCACAGGCGATTCAAGACTCGTCCGATGCAAAACCATTTCAAGTAACCGAAGGTGCGATTACCTTCGAGAATGTGCGTTTCGAGTATCATGACGGTCAGACAGTGCTCAACAATTTCTCGCTCGCAGTCGCACCGCATGAGAAGGTAGCACTTATCGGATCGTCGGGTGCAGGGAAGACCACTATCGCGAAGCTCTTGCTTCGTCTCTATGATATTACTGGCGGAATCATCTCGATTGATGGACAGAATATCGCGCAGATAACACAAGAGAGCTTGCGTGCTTCTATTGCCTTCGTCTCGCAGGAGCCGATGCTCTTCCATCGTTCTCTTATGGACAACATTCGCTATGGCAAACACGATGCGACTGACGAAGAAGTTATCGAGGCAGCAAAGCAGGCGCACTGCTTTGAATTCATTAGTAAGTATCCGGAAGGATTCAATACGATGGTGGGCGAGCGCGGAGTGAAGCTCTCGGGCGGCGAACGCCAGAGGGTAGCGATTGCCCGCGCCATTCTGAAGAACGCACCGATACTCGTCTTGGATGAGGCGACCTCAAGCTTGGATTCTGAATCTGAAAAGTTTATTCAGGAGTCGCTTACGCGACTTATGGAAGGGAAGACGGTCATCGCTATTGCGCACCGACTCTCGACAGTGATGCATATGGACCGGCTCATTGTGATGGAGAAGGGCTCGGTCGTTCTCTCGGGAACACATGATGAACTGCTCGCGCATGAGAGCAATCTCTATAAGAAACTCTGGGAGATTCAGGCAGGCGGATTTATTCGCACGAATTAGCCCGTTTGTGGTAGTGTTTTAGAAGAGTTTGCTGGCATAAGCGTTGCTTGCACGCTTTCGTTCAGCTCGCTCGTAAAACACAAATATTCGAGGACGCATATTTGTGTTTCCTCGCTCGCTGGCGTAGCTCAGGTAGTTAGAGCATGGGACTCATAAACCCAAGGTCGAAGGTGCAAGTCCTTCCGCCAGCACACGGAGATATATTCTGGGGATAATCAGTGGTTATAGTAATGTCCTGTCATATACTTAAGTGATGCCGATACATCGTGATTTGAATCATAATTTTTTCAAAAAGTGGTCGTCCGAAATGGCGTATGTACTTGGTTTCTTTGCAGCAGATGGATCTATGATCTGCAATAAGCGTGGCGCACACTTCATCGAATTCACGATTACGGACCGTATCGTTCTGGAAATGATACAAAAAACGGTTGGCTCTTCACACAAAATTCAGAAACGCAATCAAAGTAATGATAAATGGAAATCCCAATACCGACTCCAAATCGGAAGTAAACAATGGTTTATTGATCTTTCGAGATTAGGATTTACTCAGAACAAAAGTAATATATTACAGTTTCCAAAAGTTCCCAATAAATATCTTGGAGATTTTGTCCGCGGATATTTTGATGGAGATGGGTGTGTTTATTCTAAGTGTCTTCACTATGCCGATCGTAAGAATCCTCGTTTGGTGCTGCTGACGCTTTTTACAAGCGGTTGTCGTTTATTTCTAGAGTTGCTTTGGCATAAATTGCGCACTCGCGGTATCATCGGCGGTTCTTTAAAAAAGAAGACACGCGGTTTTGAACTTGTCTTCAGTCATAATGATAGTATTGCGCTTCATCGTCTCATGTATCATACTGACAAAGTCCCGGAATTGTATCTACCTCGCAAGCGGCATAAGCTCGAGAATGCAATCCGGGAATTGCAAATGCGGTCGTATGGAAATTACCATACGCCTCGCAAATTCGGAGAATATAACTGAAAACAGTCATATTCATCCTCATTTGCGGTCGTAGCTCAACTGGTTAGAGCATCCGCCTGTAGACGTGCAGCTTTCTCGAGAAATCGGGATTGAAACTTTCTGGGATATCGGTGAAGGCTAAGTTCGCCACGAGGCGAATATGCGAATACCGAGGGAACCCCATACGCTATGGGGGCGCCGTAGAGACTAGATACCGGAACACCTACGGGTGAAAACCTATGGTGAAGATATAGTCCACGCCACTATGAAAATAGTGGATATCGTGCACGCGGAAGGTTGCCGGTTCAAGTCCGGTCGACCGCGCATTTGACAAATATTGTGTGTCGTGTATTATGGAAATCAGAAAACTTGTACCCCGCACATAAAACGTATGTGTGGTTATTGAAAAAACAAAAAAGAAAGAGGTATCGGATGGGAGTAGGAGTATCAAGAATTATAAGAGTTTCTGTTCCCGAAATTTTCTATTTTTCGGTCGACTACGGAAAGCAGTTTGATGAAATGAGGTCGTCAGGTATTTTCCTATTGACAGATGATGGAATCGTGGAGCAACATTTCCCGATTTCTTATCAAAAAAAAGGAATCATCCCGTATGAGGCGACCTATTTGTCTTGGTCGTCACCCATGCCTTCTTTTGTGGCGGCAAGGGGAATCATCCAAAAAGATCCAGAGAGGCCATGGTCTCTCCCCCGCATCGAACACGCGTTTTCTCTCGGGACTATTATGCCTGAGGGTATACACAGCCAGCGGTCGGTAGCGATTCTCGATGCTCACGCTACCGTGGACAGCGAGCATTACGCTGTTCGTATGGACTGTAGCGAGAAAGTTTGGAAGCTAATCCGTCCAAAGCGACCGGAGAAGTGGGACGCTTTCACCAGCTTTCTCGCTGTTCGCGAGATAGCGTAAGTCGTTTTCGTTTTTGAGATACAGCCCGCGCTTCATAAGCGCGGGTTTTTTTATTTCTTATACCCGCCCGTACTTATCCTCGAGGCGCTCGATGTCATTCTCATCAAAATTGCCGAATGCTATTTCTAGAAACGAGAGTCCGTCAGGGCCGCCGACGGCGCGATGTGCTGTGTGTTGCGGAATAAAAAATGTGTCACCCTCGCGTGCCTCAATGTCTTCTTCTTCAATATGAACAATGCCGGATCCCTTAATGACGCGCCAGAACTCGTCGCGGTGTTCGTGGGTCTGTAAACTGAACGATTCGCCTGCGTTAACTGTCAGTATTTTTACCGTTGTTTGTTCATTTTGTGTGAAGCGTTCGAAATTTCCCCAAGGGCGTTCTACTTTTTCATAATGAGTGAGGTGTTCCATGGTATACAGTATACTATACGTCATTATGCTCAGCTTCCCTCATCTACGTGCACGAATACGCCACACGAAGGGTCTCGATCCTTTTCCTTCTCCGAGTGTGGGGAAACGTTATTTTGATTATTTTATGTATGGTGTCGGTATTGTTGCACCACTCGCACTCGTGCCGCAGATTTTAGAAGTTTATTCAACAAAAAGTGGCGCCGGTCTCGCGTTGCCTACTTGGTCTCTCTTTGTCGCCTTTAACATACTGTGGACCATATACGGCATATTGCATAAAGACATACACATATTGTTCGCGAACGCGCTTATGATTCTTTTCAACGGCACAGTCGTCCTCGGTATTTTGTTGTATTGAAAATGTCTAGAAAATAGCGTACGCTCAAGAAATCCGAGTTGCCGAGATAAGCGTTGCTTGCACGCTTATCTCTGGCTCGCTCAGAGAACAAAAATATGCGAAGACGCACATTTGTGTTTCTTCGTTTGCCGAGATAGCTCAGTTGGTAGAGCAGCGCCATGGTAAGGCGCAGGTCGTCGGTTCAATCCCGACTCTCGGCTCAAGTTTTGTAGAAAAAGATACAGGCATTTCCGCCTGCCGCACCACACGGGCACTTCTTGTTTCCTAATTCGCTTTGCTCATAACGAAACAAAGTCGCTCTTTATGCTTTGTTTTTTGGCGGGGGATGTCTTTGGAAAAGGAATGGAGCGGCAGGGCGCGACCTAAAAAATAAGGAGTGGAGCGACTATATTTTTGGAAGTGCTCTTGTGGTGAGGGTTGATTTTGGCGAATAACTCAACGCGTTGAGTTATTCACCCGAATTTGTTATCCACTGTAACCGAATTTTTTCCCACTTCGCATGGTATTCTTTAAGTGATCTCTATGTATGCGCGCAAAAGTACTCTCTCTCTCTCTCTCTCTCGCAATCGCGCCGCGCACTGCGTAGCTTTAGCGTAGTAGCGCTGGCTTTTAGTGTTTTCCT
>JBBABN010000003.1:30502-41762 GCA_041657665.1 Minisyncoccota bacterium | reverse complement strand
TTTTTGGGGGGAATACATTTGTGTCGGCACTTCGTGCCGACCCCATTTCGGCTTCCGATTCCGATTTTCAATTTTGGCGGAGAGAGTGAGATTCGAACTCACGGTCCCGTTGCCAGGACTCCGGTTTTCAAGACCGGTGCATTAGACCACTCTGCCACCTCTCCAATCTGTGCATACCTGGTATTCACAACAAACAATTCTTTACTGCGCCGGCGCGCCCCGTTTTATTGGGGTGATGATGTGTGCACTGGCGCGGATTCAACAACAGGAGATTTTGTTTTGTTGCGGAACCAAATAAGATAGACGATTTCTAGAATACCCATAGTGTTGATTACCAAGAGGGCAATAAACCACCACTTCTGACTGTTTCTCGCCGAATGCCAAAGAGCATATCCTTTCAAGATAACAGTCCAGAGAACAGCCACGAGAATAATAGGAATAAAAATACTCATAAATTCCGGGGTGAACGGGGAATAAAATGGTGTGTATGGTTGCATATATGCGCATCATACCACACACTTCACTCTATGCGATATCTTGGTGTGGATTACGGGAGTAAGAAAATAGGCCTCGCGCTTTCGGATGAAGCGGGTGCGATGGGCTTTCCTCATTCGGTCGTGGCGAATACGCCACGACTGGTTGATGAAATTTGTGCACTTATTGCGAAAGAAGATGTTGGTGCGGTAGTTATTGGCGAATCGCGCGATCTCGCGGGCGGCGAAAATCCCATTGCAAAAGATGCCCACACATTTGGCGATTTGATTACGGCGCGTTCAGGCATTCCGGTCTGTTATGAATCAGAAGTATTCACGAGTGCAGAAGCACGACGCGCACCGGAAAAAGAGCTGAAGTCGCGCGCTCCGAAGAAACATCCAGATGTCGATGCTTCTGCTGCAGCTCTTATTCTTACAAGCTATTTATCGCGAACGAACCATGGATAAACCGCGTATTTCAATTGATGAATTTAGCAAGATAGAAGTGAAGGTTGGTACCGTGCGTTCTGCCGAGCGCGTGCCCGAGACCGACAAACTCCTGCGACTTATGGTTGATTTTAATGAAGAAGGTGGACCGCGCCAGATTATTTCTGGTATTGCTGGTTATGTGCCCGAACCAGAATCACTTATCGGACGACAACTTGCGTTTGTAACGAATCTGGAACCTCGCACCATACGCGGATTTGAATCGAACGGTATGCTTTTTGCTGTTGGTGAAAACGAGTCATTTGCATTTTTCACTCCCGATCGAGATATACCACCCGGAACCAGTGCACATTAGTCGCGCGCGTCCCGCGAAGCCTTGGCGAAGTGGGGGTATACTCTAGATATGTCTTTTAATTTTAGCGAACACGTGCGTGCCGCATTTGCTCCACCACGTTATTTGGCGCTTCCACTTGCAGGTATCGATATCTCGACGAGTGGTGTTAAGGCGGTGCGTCTTGTCGAAGATGCACGAGGACTTATTCTCGCGAATTATACTGAAGAGCGATTATCTTCTGGGGCATTTATCGATGGAGAAATTGTTGACAAGACTGTTGTAGTTAGCGCACTTGCTGCAGCAGCCAAAAAGATCGGGATTACCTCTGTGAATGCATCACTACCTGAACCAAAATCATTTCTCTTCGAAACTACGGTTCCTGGTATCAACAAGATTGAGTGGCGTACTGCTGTCGAACAACATCTCGATGAGCTTATACCATTGCCGCCACAAGAGACAGATTTTGATCTTGTTGAAGTAGGGAAGAGTAGCGAAGGAACACTTGTTGCTGGTATTGGTTTCGCGCATCGTATTGTTGACGATACTCTTTCAGTGTTTGATCAGGCGCGTGTTTCTGTGCATGAACTTGAAGGAGAAACATTCGCGATGGCACGCGCTCTTCTCTCGAAAGGCGACACTTCGACCGTACTCATTATTGATATTGGGAAAACAACTACGAAAATATCGATTGTTGCTGAACGTATACCACGTTTCGCAACCACTATTGGCATCGGCGGTCACGCACTCACACTCGCAGTGCAGAAGTATTTCGGCGTTACTGAGACCGAAGCACGCAAAGTAAAGTCCGAGCGCGGAATTGTATCCACTGCAGGAAATGAAGAATATCTCGCAGCTATGCTTTCAACAGTGTCGGCGATTCGCGATGAAATTTCTCGCCGACTCGATTATTGGCAAGGGAAAGTATCAGTGGGAGGAATATACGAACCAGTAACGCATGCTATTCTCGCGGGTGGAAATGCTTCGGTGAGGGGGCTCCCAGAATATCTTGAAGCAGCATTAAAGATCCCAGTTGTGATTGGTGATGTGTTTATCAATCTCGCTTCACGCGATCGATGGGTTCCTCATCTTGATCATACCGAATCACTTGCGTATGCGACTGCGATTGGCCTCGCGTTGTATGATCACACACAGCCCTATGCGTAACGAATTAACCAACCTTCTTCCGCTTGAGCGAACCCGTACACTTCGTCGGGATTATTTTGTGCGACTGAGTATTGTCGCGACATTTCTTGTGATAACACTCACTCTTATTGCTGCAATCCTCTTGTTCCCAACATATATGTTCCTTAATGGAAACGAGAAGACGCAGAAATCTCGTCTTGTAAATATTGAATCAACTCTCTCGTTATCTGATGATGCGATACTTTCTGCACAGATAGAAGCACTCACAAATAGTGCAACGTCTCTTACTGCGCTTGTGAGTGTACATTCAGTAAGTGCGATTATGCGTAGTATACTCACTATCTCACGCCCAGGAATTATCCTCTCTCGTTTTGGCTATACAGCAGCGATCGCTAAAAATAAACAGAGCATACTCACCATTTCAGGTGTTGCGGCGACACGGGATGCGCTGAGAAACTATCAGCTCGCATTGCAGAGTTCTCCGCTTGTTCGCGCTGCTGATTTGCCCGTTTCTGCGTATGCAAAAGATACTGATATTGCCTTTATTATTACTGTGACACTCACACCATGAAATTCCGCATCCTTAATCTTGGCATACAAATGATAGTGGTAGTAGGTGTTCTTTTTGGATATGGGTTTTGGTATGTTGGGGTCGCGGCAAAAAGTGTAGCAGTAGCGGAGTTACAAAATCAGATTGCTACAAAAACAGAAACAGCGAGCCGAATCTCTATTGCACGAGCAGTCATCGCAGGAATGATAGAGGACAAAGCAGCTGTTCAAGGATACTTCATTCCTGAAACTGGTATCGTCGCTTTTATTAATGAACTTGAATTACAAGGGCAAAATCAAAATACTACCGTGAACGTCCTTTCTGTTTCTTCGGATACTTTAGGTACACAACCAATATTGCTATTTTCTCTCGCCATTAAAGGATCATTTGATGCTGTTATGCGAACGGTTGGTACTATAGAATACATGCCGTACGATCTTTCTATTTCAGAGTTCTCGCTCACGCAAGATGAAAAAAACAGCTGGAATGCGAATCTTTCTGTTCGTGTTGGTTCAGTAAAAACAACACCACAAACCAAATCGCCATGAGTATATTTTCTTCAAACTCTTTTTTAAAACATATTCAGTATGGTACGTATATTAATCCTGTGCGTGATTGGCTGGTGATGCTTACATTTTCAGCCATAACGCTTATAGGAATTATTGTTTGGAATGTGTGGACTTTTGATACGGTTGTGAACGGTGGAGTTATTGGTACTGTCGCAACAAGCACCTCCCCAATATTTAATCAGGCATCGCTCGACACCATTCATACCATCTTTGAGAATCGCGCTGCAGAAAAAACAAAATATATAAATGGCACGTATCGTTTCTCTGACCCTTCGCAATGAAGATAATGTACGATATTGTAGGGGAGTGAGCTGCCCCCATAGCTCAATGGATAGAGCCACGGACTTCTAAGCCGTTGATGTAGGTCCGATTCCTGCTGGGGGCACAGCTGGCGTGAGCGAGCAGATTAGCCGCGGTGGTGAAATTGGTAGACACGCTAGCTTCAGGTGCTAGTTCTCGCAAGGGATTGGGAGTTCGAGTCTCCCTCGCGGCACGGGCGATTAGCTCAGTTGGTAGAGCAACTCATTTACACTGAGAAGGTCACAGGTTCGAGTCCTGTATCGCCCACACTATGAATCTTCCTATTCTGTATGAAGATGCGGATGTTGTTGTCATAAACAAACCTGCTGGGCTTATCACTCATTCTGATGGGCGGACAAAAGAAGAGACCGCAGAAGATTGGTTCGAGGAGAGGTGTAAGGTTCAAGGTGTAAGTTTGTCCGAACAGTCAGGATATGTGCATCGACTCGACCGCGATACTTCGGGCGTACTTGTGTTTGCGAAAAATGCTGTGGCGTATGAATTCTTGCACAAAGCATTTCACGATAGGGAAGTGAAGAAGACCTATCTCGCATTCGTTTATGGAGCGCCGAAAGAGAAAAAAGGCGTAATCGATTTCGATATTGGTCGTTCACGGAAGGATTTTCGACTGCATAGTGCACAGCCGAAAGCGAAAGGACGTTTACGTGAAGCTCTTACTCGGTATGAAGTTATCGGCGAGAGTGGCGACCTGTCTGCGCAGGCAGGGTATGCACTTCTTAAAGTGCAACCAGAAACCGGTCGGACACACCAAATCCGCGTGCACTTAAAGGCGATTAATCACCCGATTATTGGTGACCGACTCTATGCGCCGAATCATCAGCTGGCGCTCGGTATCTCGCGTCTCGGTCTCCATGCGTATCAGATTGATTTGCCACTTCCGTCTGGGGCCCGGACGACTGTTACGGCACCTCTACCAGAAGATCTGGCTTCGGCATTTGCTCTCTTTCCTGACGCGTGCTAATGTGCACGACACATGGAGAAGGTCATCACGCCGGTCAATACCGAAGGGCGCGCGAAGTTGGGACTTCGTGCGGGTGACACCGTACGTGTGGTACAGAATATTATCGATATTAAGAAAGGTCGCGGTACCGACAAGAAAGAAAAGACCATCAAAAACTCGCGAAAACAGGTTTTCGAAGGGTTGGTACTCGCGGTAAAACACGGTACGGAAGCGGGCGCATCCTTCACGGTTCGTGCGACGCTCTCTGGTGTCGGTGTCGAGAAGTCCTTCCCGCTCTATTCTCCGGTTATCGATTCAATCGAAATTGTAAAACGATCTAATGTTCGTCGCGCGAAGCTCTACTTCATTCGTGAGAAGGCAGCAAAGGCCGTACGTCGCCAGCTGCGTGGTGCACGTATGTTGCATCTGAAGAGTGATGAAACTATCGCTGTAGAAGAAGTCCCAACAGAAACAGAAGAAGTCGCCACTGAAGAAGGTCGCGCTTTAATGGACAGTGCGCAGCATGATTCTGCTGAATCAGAAGTTGTAGTATAGTTTCTTAAGTTCTTTTATTGCCCAGGTGGTGTAATTGGTAAACACGCAGCCTTGAGGTGGCTGTGGGAGCAATCCCGTGGAGGTTCAAGTCCTCTCCTGGGCACTAGATATATGTTGTATACCGGCGCCGGCGACGATGGGATGACGAAAGTCTTCGACTGCAATCAGCAGAAGATTTCTAAGTCGTCTGAAGTACCAGAGGCACTCGGCGCGCTCGACGAACTGAATGCATTTCTTGGATTTGTAAAAGTGAGAACTGATAAAAATAAGCGTATTTCAAGCGCGTTGCGCGAAGTACAAGAAAATCTTTTCATTATTCAGGCAGAAGTTGCCGGTGCTGGTAAACAGCTCGCACCAGAAGTAGTAGGGAAGATGGAAGAAATGATTGGCGAAATAGAAAAAGAAATGCCGCCCATTACCGGTTTCTCGATAGCGGGGGGAACAGAACTCTCTGCACTCTTCGATGTTGCGCGAACGTTTGCACGCCGTACTGAGCGACGAATCATTACTGCGAAAGATGTTTTGGACAAGTCTGACTTGTCAAAAATCTCAAGCGAAACTATGGCATATATGAACCGTCTCTCTTCACTTCTTTTTGCACTTGCACGTCTCGCGAATCATCAGGCTGGTGTCACAGAAGAAAATCCGCATTATTAGAGCGTTTTCTTCATTTTCGTGGTATAAAAATTGTGCACCCTGCTTCGCATGAAGCTACGCAGGGCAGGCATGGCGGCCTTAGCTCAGCTGGTAGAGCATCGGTTTGTGGTACCGACGGTCGTGGGTTCAAACCCCACAGGTCGCCCCATTCAATAAAAGTGCTATCATCTTCGTATGAAAAGCTTACTTTTTGGCATTATCCTTATTATTATTCTTGGTGTTGGCGGGCTTGTGTATAGAAATGCGGTTGAACATCCTTCTCAGCCGATTGCTTGTCCGATGGATGCAGAAATCTGTCCTGACGGCACTTCGGTTTCTCGTACAGGGCTCTCGTGCACTTTCCCCGTGTGTCCGCCACCGAATGTCTCGCTTTCGGATGTTGGTATTGCTTTTGCTGTCCCTACAGGATTTTCTGAAGGATCACTTCCTGATACGAAAAGTGTCGGTGCGTATGAAATGTTGTCGACTTCTCCCACAGGAGAAACAACTGCCACTATTGTTATTCATCGCTATGAGATAACTGCCTCGACTACTGCACTCGAAACTATTAAAAAGACGGCAATTAGCGGTGCATCTGGCGCGCCCGTTGGAGCGACCTCATTTTCTTCTACGGTTCTTGGCTCTCATCGCTTTACAGTCGTCTCCATAGAACGTTTTGAAGGAGTTATCGATACAGCCTATTATCTCGCGCGCGCCACTGATGTTTTGCGTTTTGACGCGATTGACAGAGGCACTGATTGGACTAATCCAAACCTTGATGTGTCAACACTCCCAGCGCACGCTGCTCTCGTGGAGCTTCTCTCTACTCTGCGTGGAGAATAAGAGATATACTTTAACAATTAACGCATAATTATTTTACTTATGAACGACAATTTTCTTTCAAGGATTTTTGACACAAAAGGAGTACGTATTGTTGGTGTTTGCACCCTGGTGATTCTTGCGCTCTTCTTGCTCGCACAAACGATGAGCGTAGTGAGTAATCTTGGTCGTTCAACTAATCCGGCGACCGATACTATTACCGTGCAAGGTGACGGGCAGGCAACACTCCCGCCAGATGTCGCGAAGATTTCTTTCACGGTTCAAAATACATCAACAACTGTTGCAGATGCACAGGCCGCAACGACTAAACAAGCAAATGCTGCACTAGATTTTGTCAAAGGGCAGGGTATTGCCGAAAGGGACATAAAAACACTTTCATACAATATTTCCCCACAATATTCGTACCCAAGACCCTTCGCGTCCGATACGGCTCAGTTGTATAGCGGAACGCCTAAAATAACTGGATACCAAGTATCAGAAACAGTTCAGGTAACGATGCGCGACCTCACGAAAGTTGGAGAACTTCTCAGCGGTCTCGGGAAACTCTCCGTACAGAATGTCTCTGGTCCCGCATTTGCACTCGATGATGCGAACGCTGGTTATGATGCAGCTCGTGCTGATGCAATTAGCAACGCAAAGACGCAAGCATCACTTCTCGCGAAACAGCTCGGTGTTCGTCTCGGGAAGATTGTGAATTTTAGCGAATCGTCAGGAGGAAATGCCTATCCAATGATGTATGGTCTTGGTGGTGGAATATCTGAAGCAAAGGCTGTAATGCCAGAAGTTCCTGTGGGAGAAAATACCTATAACGCGTCCGTTTCCATCACCTACGAAATCCGTTAAATTTCTAGCTATTGACGCGTATGATGCGCTATACTATGATGGCGGTATTGAAAGCCCGCAGGGCTTTTTTATTTACAAGCGAGCGCCGGAAACAAGCTTGCTTATTACCAATATCTTCTATGAATACACTTATTTCGTATCTGAAGCATGTTCGTGAAGAGTTTACCCATATCGTCTGGCCGACGAGACATAAGGCCATATCGCACACATTCGTGGTTATTTTCATTGCAGCAACTATCGCGCTTCTGGTCGGGCTGCTCGATTACTTCTTTGGTTTGGGCGTGAATCGAGTTATTATCGGCGGTTAATTTATTTGCTATGGATGAAAACGAAATGCAGATGGCAGATATAGCACCTATAGTAAAAAAAGAAGTTCGTGACGAAACGGCCCTTTCTGAAAAGGATGCTCACTGGTATACGATTCACACGTACGCTGGATATGAAAATGCGGTTGAGCGCAATCTGAAACAGCGTATCGAGTCTCTCGATATGAAGAATAAAATCTTTGAGGTTATCGTTCCTACTGAGAAGAAAATCCGTGTGAAAAGTGGTAAGCGCATTATCGAAGAAGAAAAAATATATCCGGGCTACATTCTTGTGCGCATGATTGTTGATGATGATTCTTGGTTTGTCGTGCGGAACACTCCGCGCGTGACTGGTTTCGTTGGTGCTGGTAACACGCCAGTCCCGATGGGGGAGTCCGAGGTCGCCACGCTGATGAAGCGCATGACGGCTGAAGCACCGAAACATCGTATTGATCTGGTTAAAGATGATCCAATAGTTATCGCTGACGGTCCTTTCAAAGATCTTGAAGGCAAGGTAAGCGAGATTGATGAAGACCGTGGGAAGGTGAAGGTAATGGTCTCGATGTTCGGACGCGAGACACCGGTCGAACTCGACTTTTTGCAAATTCGTAAACTCTAAGGTAGAGTCACATCACTATGGCTACTGTTGTAAAAAAGATAAAACTTCAAATCCCCGGAGGGGCGGCAACACCTGCGCCTCCTGTCGGTACAGCGCTCGGCCCTGCGGGCGTGAACATTGGTCAGTTCGTGACCCAGTTTAACGACGCGACGAAGGACAAGCGAGGCACTATTATCCCGATTGAGCTCTCGGTCTACGACGACCGCTCCTTCACCTTCATTATGAAGAATCCGCCGGCATCTCGACTGATTCTTAAAGCGCTCGGTATCGAGAAGGGTTCGAGCAAAGTGCGCGAGAAGAAGGCAGGTACCATAACCAAAGCGCAGATTGCGGAGATTGTGAAAGAAAAGATGCCCGACATTCGGGCGAACAGTCCTGAAGCAGCTGCTCGTGTTATCGCCGGCACAGCCCGAAGCATGGGAATTGAGGTGAAGTAATTTCACTACTAAAAATGGAAAAGGCGCCCCTCCGGACGCCTTTTTCTGTAAAGACCTGAATCATACTACACATTCCTTTTCTGAAATCCGAGATTGGAAAGATCCCGTCCGCAATACCTGCCTCCTTCACCACAGGCACCTTTACTGATGCATGGCGGAGAGAAAAGCCATTCGAGATCGGGGCTCTTTTTAAGAACCTGTTCTCTCATCTGGATAGCCAGGTGATAGATCTCTTCCTGAGCGCACCAGCAGCACCGTTTCGCCATTTCGTGCGCGAAAGCATTGAGGTCGCCTTTTTTCCGGTAGCAGACCATAGCTCCATACGGAGCAAGGTTTGCTCCAAGTGTCCCCGGAAGGTCTGAGGAGAGTTCTTCCCAGTGAACCATGACTTCCTGCAGTTTATTTCCGAGTCCCATTTCAGCGAGCAGGGGGGGAAGGTAGGCGAGTCCAGTAAAGAAGGGCTCGCTTCTTCGTATTGTTCGGTGCCTCTGATCCTGGCCCATCGTGGCGCAGGAAATGTGAATCATGGACCTGATGATTGTGTCGGAATTGTCCATATATTCCGGTTTGAAGTGAAGAAGGTCGACCGGATGCATATCTTCCGGGTTTGGAACGACCACATTCTCTCCGTAGAGCATTTCCTCGAGGATATATCCGGGCTTTAGTGAGCATCCCCTGTAGATTTCGCTTGTTCTTTTGGGGTACCAGTCGTCTTCTTTGCGACGACGTTCCGGATTGAACATATATGAGAGTTCGGGGTTCTGTTCGAGAACCAAATCTCTCATCATGTCGGTGATGACTCGCATGGTTGGACTCCACGCGACTGTCCACTGGGCGAACAAAGCGGACATGTTGATGGTGTAGTAAAGACCGGTCGGAAAGATGATAGGAATGAACATCCGCATCTGTTCCTGAGCGATCTTTCCCTTGTCAACATTTGAGTCAAGATTTTTCTTCGAAATGTGAGGACGCTCTTTCATGACATGTTTCCTAGACAGATTGATAGCACCCTCCAGAGATTCCGCGTAGAACCCGAGCCCCATTTTTATGTAGGCGATAATTTCTGAGATCTTGTTGTCCCGCACTTCCGGCCAATATGTTCGGACATATTTTTCTATGGCCGCAAAATCCGGTTGTGCGAACATCTCGGAACAAAATCTCCCACTGCGTTGGTCAGTATCGTAGAAAGGGCTGGTAAGATGTAAGCCGAATGTGACATCTCCGACCGACAATCCGTCTATCGCGAATGTTGCGTTCCAATGCTGGAGAGTCGTGTGATGTCCGGTCATGAACAAGGACTGTTCCACACCGATGGTCTTGCCTCCTTGTTTTGGCAGTGTTGCCTGATAGCAGGAGGTTGCTGCATCAGAAGCGAGTTCTGTTGGGTTCACATTGGTGAACCCTCTAAGACCAACGCTTATTCCTCCGGGACTTTCCCGTAGCGTTTCCATGGGGGTACTCCTTTCTTGTTTCGGAATGATTTCTGTTAGGGAACAACACTATAAAGGTACTGCTTTCTGCTCGCAGTTATACAGGGGAAGCAAACCGTTGTCGAGGTTCTCGATGATTTGCTTTTTATTCTTTTTACGCATAGAGTTTCGCCAGATTGTACAAAATAAACAATGAATAGATAAGGAGACAGAGTCATGCTGCAAAGCAATGGAAAACCTACCGTACTTTCCGATCAGGAATTGACGGCGATTATCACTGGCGAAGCACCGTTCATTACCACAAGGAGAGAAGGAGGCATAACACCGGATCAGATTCAAGCATCATCGATTGATCTCACTCTCGGGCAAAAGGTATTCGGTATGGGTGTCGCTTCTCTGTCGCGCGAAGGTAAAACCGTCTCTGAACTAGTGAAAAAATGTCAGTATTCATTCACTCTCGACCCTGGTCAAGACGGCTTCCTTCACCGTGGTTACACCTACATTGTTCCCTTGAACGAACAACTTATTCTCCCTAAAGAATTTTCGGCGAAATTCTCGCCAAAGAGTTCAACGGGGCGTACCGATGTTTTTGTTCGTGTCTTGGCCGATGGTGTATCGCGTTTCGACCATGTACCGGAAGGATTCCGAGGCAACCTGTATCTCGAGATTACGTCGCTTTCGTTCCCAGTTTTTATTCGTCCGGACTTATCTCTCGTGCAAATGAGGATTCGTAACGGCGATGCTCGATTAAGCGGTCGGGATGTTGCCATCATGCATTCGAACAAAGGTATCTTTCTGGACAAAAAAGGCAGTGTCAT
>JBBABN010000003.1:0-30492 GCA_041657665.1 Minisyncoccota bacterium | reverse complement strand
CAGTGTCATTCCAATGCATGACCTCAAACAAGCGGAACATGGCATCTATCTGCATGTAGACCTCGACCGTAGTTTCGTCGGCTTTGTCTCGCGCAGTAATGTGACCGACGCACTCTCGCTTTCTTCGAATGAGGCAAATGATCCGCTCGAATACTGGGAGCCGATTCCGCACGGTCATAATTGTCTTACACTTGATCGTGATCGATTCTATCTTCTTGCGACGAAAGAACGGGTGCGTTTCCCAGTTGATCTCTGTGGGGATATTGCGCCCTATGACGCTTCGACGGGAGAATTCCGCACACATTACGCAGGGTTCTTCGATCCTGGTTTTGGTGGCGAGGATGGTATTACCTGTGTACTTGAAGTGCGCGGGAGGGAAGTTCCTCACAAACTCTTTGATAACGATCCTATCTGTCTCATGGTTTTCGAACAGGTCGGTATGGTAGAAAAACCATATCAAGGACATTACCAGCATCAAGGACCTTCGCTCTCAAAGCATTTCAAGAAACGCTTCGAGGTCTGGGGATCTTAATTCGTTCTCTAACCCCACAGTGACTTTGTCACTGTGGGGGTTCTCTTTTTCTTTGATTTCGGATAGGATGAGCCAGGATTAACTTAAAAGAGGAGGTTCTTTGATGAAAGGAAAGCACATTATAGTCGACGGTCTGGACGGCTGTGGAAAAGGTACCCAAATGGGATTATTGAGAGAAAAATTTGGCTCTTCTGTCGTATTCACTCGGGAACCGGGTGGAACGCCACTTGCTGAAGAGATACGAAAAATTCTTCTCGATAATCAACTTGCTGGGAGGTCGACAGCGCTCAACAATTTTCTACTCTTTTGGGCAGCACGAGAGGACTTGCTGCAGCAGCTCATCGTCCCGTCTCTTAGGGAAGGAAAGTGTGTATTCTCTGACAGAGGCGATTCGTCAACATTCGCGTTTCAGCTTTGTGGAGAAGAACATGAAGAACTTCTTGGCGCTTTTCTGTTTATGAGAAAACTTGTATTTGAGAGTCCGGGACGGCGATCGCCAGATCTCTATGTCATACTCGATCTTCCAGCTGAAGAGGCCTACAGGAGAATGAGTCGAGACACGGAGCGCACTAAGAATCACTTTGACGATCGTGAACTTGAGTATCACAAGCGAGTTCGGGGTGGATTTCGTAGATTTGCGTCATATGCACCAGTGGAATTCGTTGATGCGACTCGATCACCGGAAGAAATACATCGGTCTGTGCTCGCGGTGCTTGCAAAGAAAATAACGCTATTGTAGTTCCGGCGCGCCAACAAAAGGCGCGCCGGTTTTTCATTTCTGCTACACTTCTTTCTATGGAAGAACGAATACAGAAAGCTGTTGCCGAGGCACTGCAAAAGATGGGGGCGGGTGATGTTCCATTCGTGGTTGAACGGCCGTCAGATATGCAGTTTGGCGATTATGCGACAAACGCTGCGCTCGCAGCATCAAAAGCGTTGGGAAAGAATCCAAAAGAACTCGCGGACGAACTCGCACAACTACTTATTGAAGAACTGGGCACAACTATCGCGAGCCATGTTGCGGTTGCCGGGCCAGGATTCATTAACATTACACTCTCGCATGAAGCGATTTCATTCGCGGTCGCCGAAGCAGATGCGAAAGGAGAAGAGTGGGGGAAAGGAACGGAAGAGAATGGTAAAAGAATCATTGTTGAATACTCCAATCCAAATGCATTTAAAGAAATGCATATTGGTCATTTGGTGGGCACTGTGGTTGGCGAATCAGTGTCGCGACTTATCGAGAATGCTGGTGCCACACTCGCGCGCGACACTTTCGGAGGAGATATCGGCCCGAATGTCGCGAAGGCGCTCTGGGGACTTCGCCAGAAGGGTATACACGAGCCAACGACTGCGCAAGAAATAGGCACTGCGTATGCCGAGGGGTCCAATGCGTATGAGAACGACCCGAAAGCAAAAGAAGAAATAGATGCGCTGAATCAAGCGATATACGCCGGTACGGATCGCGAGTTGATGGATTTCTGGCGTAAAGGGCGCGATATTTCGGTAGAAGAGTTCCGTCGCATCTGGAAACTGCTTGGGACACATTTTGATTTTGAATTTTTTGATAGTGACACAACCGAGATTGGTCTGCGTGTGGTGCGAGACGGACTCACAAAGGGAATATTCCAAGAGAGTGATGGCGCGATTATTTATAACGGGGAAGAGAAAGGAGTGCACACGATGGTGTTTATTACCTCGCATAACACGCCTACCTACGAAGCAAAAGATATAGGACTCGCATTTCTGAAAGAAGAACGCTGGCCTTCAGATAAAGTCATCATTGTTACTGGCAATGAACAGACGGGTCGTTTCAAGACGGTACTCGCGGCAATTACTGATATCAATGCTTCTCTTGCTGCGAAGATGAATCATCTCGCAACAGGATTCTTAAAGCTCGCTTCAGGAAAGATGTCGTCGCGCGAAGGAAATGTTATTACTGCAAGCGATTTTATTTCAGAAGTAATCGAACAGGCGAGTGAGAAAAATGAGGATCCGCTTATTGCAGAACAGGTCGCACTTGGCGCGATTAAATATATGATTCTGCGTCAGTCGCCAGGTTCAGATATTGTTTTTGATCCAGAGAAGTCGCTCTCGCTGGATGGTGATTCTGGACCATATCTGCAGTATGCGCTGGTGCGAGCGCGTAAGATTCTCACGTATGCGGGAGGAGAGAGCGGTACCGATATACCTTCCGCGCCGTATGCTATTGAACGACTTATTCTACATTTCCCTGAAGTTGCCGCGCGTGCTGCGCGCGAGCTCGCACCGAATCTGTTGGTGAATTATCTTACCGAACTTGCGAGCGAATGGAATTCTTTTTATGCAACCGAACAAGTGTTGGGGAGTGTTGAAGAAATATATAAACAACGCGTTACGCGTGCTTTCGCGAACACGATGACGAACGGCCTCACACTTCTCGGTATTCCCACACCAGAGAAGATGTAAACAGGTAGATAGTTGCGCGAGGTTATTAAACACGCTACATTCCTCAACAGATTGCACAATCCCGTGCGACTGTATCCAACAGGGAGGCAGCATGGCAAGAGGAGAATTCACTCCGTCTGAAAAAGTGAACGGAGCAATGCAGAAGTGTCGTTGTAGTACAACGGAAGAATTCTTCGAGCGCGCAAAGCTCGCTGGGAATCCTCCGAGCAGTTTCGATCCGGAACATGCAGTAAATGATTTTCTTCACCATGGAGCGGTACCGAAGTTTGTTGGGCACTTCGCGACTCTGGTGAATCAGAACCAATGTCCGAAAAATTGCTCGAAAAGTTGTATGCGAGCATCTGCCTCGCTTGAAGTTGCATAACGGGATGAGTTTTGATAATAAACAGCTGCGAGGAGAAATCCTTGCAGCTGTTTCTTTTTTACCCTGTAAACGCTAGGATAAGTATCTATGACTGATATTCCCCTGAAGTCAGAGGTAGCGAAGCGTGAAGAAGAGATTCTCGTGTTCTGGGAGCGTGAGCAGATATTCCAGAAGTCGCTCACCAAGAAAGCACCGAAAGGTGAATTCGTTTTCTACGATGGTCCGCCATTTGCGACCGGATTGCCACATTCTGGTTCGCTACTCTCCTCGGTATCAAAAGATCTTATTCCACGCTATAAGACGATGCGCGGATATCGCGTGCGTCGTCGTTGGGGCTGGGATACGCACGGCCTCCCGATTGAATCGTTGGTAGAAAAGAAACTCGGGTTAAAAAATAAAAAAGAAATACTCACACTCGGTATTGAAAAATTTAATGAGACCGCACGAGCGATGGTGCTCGATTATGTGCACGACTGGAAGCGGTACATCGTTCGCGCTGGACGATGGGTTGATTTCGATAATTCCTACAAGACGATGGACAACTCTTTTATCGAGAGCGTCTGGTGGGGACTGAAAGAGATTTATAAAAAAGGTCGTCTGTATGAAGGAAGAAAGGTGTTGCTGTATTGTCCGCACTGTGAGACGCCACTCGCAAAAGCAGAAATCGCGATGGACAATACGTATAAAGACGTTACTGAAGAAGCGGTGACGGTGAAGTTTAAAATAAAAAATCCTGAGAAATATTCTTTGCCAGAAAACACCTTTCTTCTTGCTTGGACCACGACGCCGTGGACGCTTCCGGGGAATGTTGCGCTTGCAGTCGGTTCAGATATTGAATACACCATTCTTAAAGCGTATAAGAATACAAAAATATTCGGCGTAAATGATGAAACTCCACTGTTGGAAGGAGTGAAAGAAGGTAATTACATTGTCGCAAAAGAACGAATAGAAGCACTTCAAGGAGAGGTTGGGGGAGTGGTTGTAAAAACAGTAGTAGGAAAGGATTTGGTTGTAATCGAGTACGAGCCGCTCTATGAAATAGAAAAAGTAAAAGAGTATAAAGGTAAGAAGTGGCAGGTTCTCGCAGCTGATTTCGTTACGACCGAAGAAGGGACAGGTATTGTGCACACTGCTGTTATCTATGGCGAAGATGATTATAATCTTGGCTTGAAAGAAAATTTGCCGATGGTGCCGATTTTGAATTCGAACGCGACCTATAACAATGATGCACCAGAATTTCTACGCGGTGAATACATTAAGAAAGCAGAGGTCAAGATAAAAGAAGATCTTGAATCGCGCGGACTTCTTTTCGCAAGAGCGTTCTTCACGCACTCGTATCCGCATTGTTATCGCTGTGGTACACCGCTTATTTATAACGCGGTTTCCAGTTGGTTTATCGATATTCAGTCAGTGAAGCAGAAGATGCTTGCAGAAAATGAAAAAATTAATTGGGTACCGGAGCATTTGAAACATGGTCGTTTTATGAAAATAATTGAGAGCGCTCCTGATTGGACTATTTCCCGCAATCGTTTCTGGGCGAGTCCGCTCCCTATCTGGAAGGACGCAGAAGGGAACATAACCGTCATTGGTTCGTTGGATGAATTGAAAAGTCATATGAAGCATGGTGCCGATCTTCCGAGAAATGCTCAGGGCGAACTTGATTTGCATCTCCCCTACATTGATAGAGTAGAACTCTTTGATGAAAAAGGGAGAAAACTTACCCGCATTCCCGAAGTGGTTGATTGTTGGGTTGAGTCTGGTTGTATGCCGTTTGCCGAGTATCATTATCCATTTGAAAATAAGAAAGAATTTGAAAGTCGTTCACCCGGAGATTTTGTTTCTGAATATATCGGGCAAACCCGTGCGTGGTTTTATTATCTGCACGCGATTGGTACTGAACTCTTTGATCGAATCGCTTTTCGTAATGTCATCACGACCGGCACCATACTTGCTGCAGATGGGGTAAAGTTCTCAAAGAGTAAAGGGAATTATACAGATCCGTATGAGCTCTTTAATAAGTATGGCGCCGATGCATTCCGTTATTATTTGATGTCTTCAGTTTTGATGCAGGCAGAAGATCTTTCTTTCCGCGATGATGATGTGAAAGATGTGCATGCGCGTGTGGTGAATATGTTACGAAACATTCTCGCTTTTTATTCACTGTATAAAGATGAGGCAGGACCTGCGACTGATACCAGTAGTAATATTCTGGATCGTTGGATTCTCGCGCGACTAAGCGGAATACTTTTGACGGTAACTGAATCGTTTGATCGGTATGATGTTCCGCGTGCGACGCGTCCGATGCGTGAATTTATTGATGATTTCTCAACTTGGTATGTCCGTCGCTCTCGTGATCGAATGAAAGGAAGTAATCCAGAAGATAAAAAAGCTGCGCTCGCGACACTACGTTTTGTATTAAGAGAATTCTCGAAAGTTATCGCACCGGTTATGCCGTTTATCGCCGAAGAGATTTTCCAAAGTGTACGCGAAAACAATGAGCCAGAAAGCGTGCATCTCACTGAATGGCCTCAAAATAAACTCAGCTTAGTTCAAAAAGTTATACGATCCGCAGGAGGTATTGGTGGAGGCAATCGTTCACTTGCTCTAATTCAAAATATGGGGCGCACTCGGTTACTCGCATCAGAAGCGTTACAACTGCGCCAGAAGGCGGGTATGAAGGTTCGTCAGACACTCGCGTCGCTAACAATTCCGGAAATGCTTTCTGATGAATATGCAGCAATTCTCGCTGAAGAAGTGAACGTGAAAAAGATACTTGTTGGTAAAGAATTATTGCTTGATACCGTACTCACTCCCGAACTTATTACAGAAGGTGATGAGCGTGAGATGGCACGTGCTGTTGCCGAGGCACGCAAGAACGAAGGCTATTCACCTCGCGATACAGCTCATACTGTTGAAAATCTAGAAGGGAAGCATTCAGTTCTCTTGTCGACAGGCGAAGTGCGTTTCGATCTTGTTCGCGATGCGTCATAAATACGAGACTAGCGGTATTGTGCTCTCTCGATCCTTCATAGGAGAGGCGAATGTCTTTGTGACACTCATTACGCCAGAATTAGGTCTGGTGTGTGCTCGTGCACAAGGTCTACGTCGGACTGGCGCTAAGCTCGCTGCAGCACTCGCGACCTTGGCACAGAGTTCTCTGGTGCTCGTACGAGGGAAGGATAGTTGGCGTGTCGCAGGGGCAGTACTTGAAGAAAATTGGTTTGCGCAGATGGAGAATAGTCCACGGACACGCGCTGCGCGTGTCTCTGGTCTTTTGATACGGATGGTTGTTGGCGAAGCGTATGACCCAAAACTTTTCCTTATTATGGCGAGTTTTTTTAAAGCACTTACGGAACTTCCTGAAGAATTTCATGCTGCCGCTGAAGCGCTTGCAGTGTTGCGGATACTTGCAGTACTCGGATTAGATACCGGAGAGATTCCCGGAGAATTTTATCTCTTTACCCAGCCACTTCTTACTTCAATTGTTAAAGATCGTTCGCAGTATATTGCACGCATTAACCGCGGTATCACATCTTCTGGGCTTTGATATACTGTGAGTGATGCCACCTCCTGAAGAAGATACAGTAAGTTCGCTCGAACGAGCACGTGAACGTCTCTATACTCCAAATGCTACCGTGCCTACTATGCAAGAATCACCTGCGGTTTCAAGTCAGCGCACACTGCCTCACTCGTGGGGGGAGGGTATCCTGCGAAGTGCTTCTCTCCACGAGAAACGCCCGATGCGTCTCGCAGGAACTTTTTTCATTGTGGCATTTGTTTTCTTTCTTGTTTCGCTTGGTATTTCCGGCTACTTTTTTTACTTCGGAGGAAATTCTGTTTCTGTAGATAAGGTGGCTGTCGCGATTCAAGGACCTTCAGCTATCGCCGGTGGCGATACAGTGCCGCTCGCACTTACTATTACGAATAAGAATTCGGTCGCGATTGAAAATGCAACAATCGAAATCGATTTTCCGAACGGAACAAGAGACGGGAACAATGTATTAAGTGCTTATCCTCGTTACAGTGAGAATCTGGGCACTTTAGCACCTGGGGCGACGGTAACTCGCTCAGTGAAGGTTGTTTTATTTGGCGGTGCTGGAGAAACGCTCACACTCCCTGTCTCTCTTTCGTATGACACTACTGCTTCGAATTCAACATTTGTGAAAAAGTCATCTTACGCGCTCATTATTTCTTCAACACCACTCTCTGTCTCTGTTGATACGCCAACAGAAATTGTCCCCGGTACTCCTTTCACCCTCACGTTGATTGCTCGTTCGAATGCGGCGGTATCGTTCGATAATGTTGTTCTTGCTGCGGCATTTCCGTTTGGTTTTTCGACCGTTTCTTCCTCGATTCCTCTAAGTAATAACAGTTTCTTGTTGGGCACCGTATCGCCGAATGAAAGTAAAACAATAAAACTTACCGGAACAATGCTCGGGCAGGACAGTGAACAAAAGACCTTTCGTTTCACTATCGGAACAGCGAAAACAGCACAGGATCAAGCGCTTGCTGTCACGTATATGACTCAGGACGCAACGGTTTCTATTACCGCACCTTTTATGACAACAAATCTCTCGATTAATGGCGATACCTCAACGAGTCCAGTGTTACAGGCTGGGAGTTCTCAGAGTGTTTCGGTCTCTTACACCAACACATTGTCATCAAGTATCGAAAATGCTTCGGTCTCGGTGGCCATATCAGGCTCTGCCATTGATTACGACAGCATTAAGACAACGAACGGTTTTTATCGTTCTTCAGATCATACAGTTGTCTTTAGTCGAGATACCGACTCTTCTCTTGCGTCACTCGCTCCTGGTGCTTCTGGTATCGGTACATTCACCTTCTCGACGCTGGGTGTTGGAGCGCTCCTTTCTTCTCCGACCATAACCTTCACCACCGCAGTTTCTGGTATTCGTGCGGGACAGACCGGAGTAACGGAAGTGACGAACGCATCGGCGACCAAGATTGCAAAAGTTATTACCGCTGTTACTCTCTCGGCTTCTTCATTACATACGTCAGCACCTTTTAATACGAGCGGTCCTATTCCCCCTATCGCTAATCAAGCAACAACGTATGCCATTGTATGGAATGTGAAGAATGAAGGAAATGCCATCGCTGATGGCATAATGACCGCGTCGTTGCCGAGCTATGCCGTCTATACAGGTCTCACTTCTGGTGATGGTTCATTCTCTTACAATGAGGGATCGCACGTTGTTTCTTGGAATATTGGAGATATTGCACAAGGAGGGAATGCTCAGGGTTCCTTCCAAGTATCCTTTACCCCATCAACTTCACAAAAGGGTAGTGCCCCTGCTCTTACAGGGAATACATCTTTTTCTGGACATGATCGCTTTGCGGGAGTGCAGATTAAGTCGTCTACCGGTCTCGTAACTACTGAAACCGTTGGGGATGCTGGGTATGTCAGCGCGAACGCAATTGTGCAATAAGCGCACAAAGTAGTACTCTAGTTCTTATGACAGAATCAAATCTGATGGAGAAAATCGTCTCGCTCGCTAAGCGTCGCGGGTTTGTGTTTCCTGGTTCTGACATCTACGGAGGTCTCGCCGGCACTTTCGACTACGGTCCTTTGGGGGTTGTTCTGAAAGAAAATGTAGAACGCCTTTGGCTGCAGATGTTTCGTGATAATCGTGATGATATGTACGGCATCGATTCAGCTATTTTAATGAATCCGAAAATATGGGAAGCGAGTGGACATGTTGCAGGATTTTCTGATCCGTTGGTTGAGTGTGAGAAGTGTAAAAAACGTTTTCGTGCCGACCAGCTCGATGATCCTGAAATTTGTCCTGAATGCAAAGGGAAGTTAGGTGGGGTACGTCAATTCAATATGATGTTTAAGACGCACGCGGGCGCCACCGAAGATGAGTCAGCGACGGTGTATTTGCGTCCTGAGACCGCAGGTGGTATTTTCATGAACTTTAAAAATGTGATGGATTCATCACATCCGAAATTGCCGTTCGGTATCGCTCAGATAGGAAAAGCATTTCGAAATGAAATAGCACCCCGCGACTTCATTTTCCGTTTGCGTGAACTCGAACAGATGGAGGTGGAATATTTTGTGCCAGAATCAGAATGGGAACAAGCATTTGAAGAGTGGCAGAAGATGATGTATCTCTTCGCTGAAGCAGTTGGTCTACCGTCGGGTATGGTGCACGAACTTGAAGTTCCTGCTGCAGACCGCGCACACTACAGCAAACGCACGATTGATTTCGAATTCGATTATCCTTTCGGTCGTAAAGAACTCTGGGGTCTCGCATACCGTACTAATTTTGATCTTTCTGCTCACGCAAATGCGTCTGGCGCAGAACTCTCTTATCTCGATGAAGAGACGAAAGAAAAAATTATTCCGCATGTTATCGAGCCATCGCTCGGCGTCGATCGCACGATTCTCGCGATTCTCGTGAGCGCGTATCGCGAAGATGATTTGGGTGGCGAGACTCGTACCTATCTCGCGCTCGCGCCAAAAATTGCACCAGTAAAAGCGATGGTATCACCACTGCTGAAAAATAAACCAGAACTGGTCGAGAAGGCGAGAGAAGTGCGTGCTCTACTGAAGAAAATACATCCCGCCATCGCGTGGGACGACAATGGCAATATCGGCAAGCGCTATCGCCGTCAAGATGAAATCGGTACGCCGTTTTGCATTACTGTTGATTTCGACACTCTCGGCGACCCTTCGAGAAACTCAGGGCAGGAAATCCTGAATCTAAAAGACACGGTCACCCTTCGTCATCGCGACACAGGCGAACAAGAACGCCTTTCTATTTCCGAAGTCGCCGCTCGCATCCAAACTGCAATACAATAACGGGAAATATGCTAGGATGCCCGTATGGATAAGGAATTCCGTATCTCCATAACCTCGGGCACGATTGTGACGGCGCTTAGTATCGTCGTGGGCGCCTATGTGCTCTGGCTGTTGCGCGACCTTGTGCTTCTCGTGCTTGCTTCGATTGTCATTGCTTCAGCGATAGAACCATGGGTCTTATTCTTCATTCGTCGGCACATCCCGCGCTTCTTGAGTGCTCTCCTTGTGTATATACTTGTGTTCGGTTCTCTCTTCGTGCTCCTCTATTTCTTCTTACCGCCGATTATTGCCGACACGGCGAACTTCCTCTCCTCTCTCCCTCGTTACCTTGATACGCTGAATGCTTCTGACTCATTCTCGAATATTACAAATGCGACGAATCTTATAAATACTCAGGGCGAGGGCATACAGTCGATGCTGAATACTCTTTTATCGCTTCAATCCGTTTTCGCAGCAACTTCAGGAGGAGTTATTCAGGTTCTTACGGCATTCTTCGGAGGTATCTTCTCGCTCTTTTTGGTTATTGTGCTTTCTTTCTATTTTGCACTTCAGGATACGGGCGTCGACGATTTCCTTCGTTTGATTATGCCAGTGGCGTACGAAGATTACTCGGTAGACCTCTGGAAGCGATCACAGAAAAAAATAGGACTCTGGATGCAGGGACAAGTACTTCTGTCGGTTATCGTTGGAGTACTTGTGTACCTCGGGCTCCTTATTATAGGTGTTCCTTATGCATTGCTCTTATCGGTCTTCACTGCGCTCGCAGAAATCGTTCCTATTTTTGGTTCTTTATTGGCTGGTGCAGCAGCGGTAGTTGTCGGGTATTCGGATGGCGGAGTTGCACTCGCTTCTATTGTTCTTGGTCTTTATATTATCGTGAATCAATTTGAATCTAATCTCATCTATCCGCTTATTGTGAAAAAGATTGTTGGCATTCCGCCACTTCTCGTTATTGTAGGGCTTATCGCAGGGTACACACTTGCTGGATTCTTGGGCGCTTTGCTCTCGGTACCGATGGCGGCGGTCGCACTCGAATTCATCTCGGACTTCGATAAGCGGAAGCGTCGTATTCAGCACAAGAGTGCATAATGTACCTATGAGTGCGCGCTACATCACCACCACGCTCCCTTATGTAAACGCGGATCCGCACATAGGATTTGCACTCGAAATTGTGCAGGCTGATGTTCTCGCGCGCTCGTGGCGCTTAGGGGGTGATGAAGTATTTTTCTCCACTGGCGCAGATGAACATGGACAGAAGATCTATGATGCCGCGAAGAAGAAAGAGCAAGAACCACAAGAATATGTTGACCATTATGCTGCTGAAGTTCAGAAGCTGAAACAAGCACTCAATCTAGATACTGATACCTTTATTCGCACCACCAATCCTGTGCATATAGAAACTGCACAAGAAATGTGGCGTCGTTGTGAAGCAAAAGGTGATATTTATAAAAAGGCTTACACAGGTCTCTATTGTGTGGGATGTGAATCATTTAAAACAGAAAAAGAATTAGTTGATGGGAAATGTCCGCTCCATCCGAATCTCACTCTGGAGAAAATTTCAGAAGAAAATTATTTTTTCCGTTTTTCGAATTATCAAGAGAAGTTACTCAACTATCTTGAGAAATCAGGAACACTGATTCCTGAATGGCGTCGCCTCGAAGCGATTCGTTTCGTGAAAGAGGGACTTGAAGATTTCAGTATCTCTCGTGAGAAATCACGTCTTTCGTGGGGCATTCCCGTCCCGAATGATGATTCGCAAGTAATGTATGTGTGGTTTGATGCTCTTACCAACTACATCTCGACGCTCGGCTGGCCTGAAGATACCAAAGGGAATTTCAAAAAGTTCTGGGAAGAAGGCGTAACGCTTCAAGTCGCAGGGAAAGATCAAGTACGTTTCCAGTCACTTATGTGGCAGGCGATGCTTATGTCAGCGGATATTAAAACAACCGACACGGTTTTCTATCACGGTTTCATCACTTCAGGCGGGCAGAAGATGAGTAAGTCATTGGGAAATGTTATAAGTCCGTTCGAACTAGTAAAGAAATATGGCACTGACGCAACGCGCTATATGCTCTTGCGTCATGTGCATCCGACTGAGGATTCAGATGTTACTTGGGAGCGACTCGATGAATGGTATACCGCGAATCTTACGAATGGTCTCGGCAATCTTGTTGCGCGCGTGACGAAGTTGTCAGAGACCCATTTAAGTGTATCTGGGATAAATCCTCGAAAAGATTTTGAGGAGCTCGACCAATTCAATTTCCAATCTGCGATGGATGGCATTTGGGCTCGCATACAGAAACTTGATCAGAAAATTACAGAAACAGAACCGTTCAAAATAATTAAGTCAGATCCGGAAAGAGGAAAGCAAATTATTGGTGATTTAAGAACAGAATTATTTTTTATTGCACACACGCTAAAAGCATATATGCCGGAAACGAGCGAAACGATAAAGAAAGCCGTACTTGAAAACAAAAAGCCTGAGAATCTTTTTCCGCGCCTGCCTGCGCAGACAGGAATATGACCGTTCGCTATATCGACACCCACTGCCATCTGCAGTTTAAACAGTACGAACAAGATAGAGAAGAAATCATCGAGCGAATGAAAGAAGAAGGCGTTGCGGCTATCGTTGTTGGCACCGATCTAGAAACTTCGAAAGAAGCAGTGGTGCTCGCAGAAAAATATGAGCATCTGTATGCGGCTGTTGGAATTCACCCAACCCATGTGAGGGACATCGTAAGTCCATCATCTGATGATGGACTTACGATGTCCAAACTTCGAGAATTCGCGAAGCATCCAAAGGTTGTCGCGATAGGGGAATGCGGTCTAGATTATTTTCGTCCAGAAGAAGTGAATGATGAAGTAAAAAATAAGCAGAAAGAACTTTTACAAAAACATATCACTCTTGCAACAGAACTCGACAAGCCGCTGGTTATCCATGTGCGGCCGTCAAAGGGAACAACAGATGCATATGCTGACTTAATAGAAATTTTAAAAGAAGCGAAAAAAGAATACCCAAAATTACGTGGCGATATTCATTTCTTTGCCGGTGGCCTTGCTGAAGCAGAGGCATTCTTCATACTCGATTTCACTATTTCTTTTACGGCAGTTATTACCTTCTCTCGTGACTATGATGAGCTTATTCGAGCTGTACCGCTCGCTAATATTCTTTCAGAAACCGATGCTCCGTATGTCGCTCCGCTCGAACGAAGAGGCGAGCGGAATGATTCTTTCGCGGTTAAGTCCGTTGTCGCTAAAATTGCAGAAATAAAAGGCGAGGATGTCGAGGTTGTTCGAACCACACTTCTCGATAATGCAAAACGATTATTCGCCCCAGTAGGCGATTCTACTGAATCGCTTGCGGGCGTCCTAATCCCGTGCTAGGATGCCGTCATTATGGCGAAGCAGGATATACAAGAAAACGAAATAGAGGGCGCAGATGAAATGCTCGATGAAGGAGGTTCTGAACCTCGTGTCTATGAGCTGGGCTTCCATCTTGACCCAGAACTCCCGACAGAGGAGGTAAAAAAGGAGTATCAGGCACTGCGCGCACTTATCGCGGGGAAAGGCACTGTTATTGCTGAAGGAGAACCAGAGAAGATCCCTCTTGCCTATACTATCTCTCGCCAAGAGACCTCGGGTCGACGCGATTTTGATTCTGCTTATTTCGCTTGGATTGTGTATGAAACTCCCGCAGAAAATCATGATGAATTAATAACTACTGCAGGAGCTACTAAACGCATTATTCGCTTCATCGATCTCCTGACGACAAAGGATGCGGCACGCCACTCAGTTGAAATACGTGAAATTTCTCAGAAGATGATCGAGCGCACAAAGGAGCCAGTAGAGGTAGAAAAAGAATCAACAGAAACAGAAATCGATACTGAGCTCGACGCTGCGCTCGAACGAACCGCGGTATAATACATACTATGTATCTCAACAAAGCATTTCTCTACGGTAATCTGACGCGCGATCCAGAATTAAAAGCGCTTCCTTCGGGTCAGCAGCTTGCGTCTTTTAGCCTCGCAACGAATCGTACCTATAAGGATAAAAATGGACAAAAACAAGAAGCGACTGAATTTCATAACATCGTTGCTTTCGGTCGTTCTGCAGAGCTTATCGCTCAGTATATGAAGAAAGGTCGTCCGCTATTTATCGAAGGACGCATACAGACACGAAGCTGGGATGATAAAGAGGGAGGAAAGAAGAATTATCGCACCGAAATCGTCGTCGATAACTTCCAGTTTGGTGATGGAGGGAAGGGCGGCGGAAGTGCTGGCCCTTCAACAAGTTTCGGACAAGCGGCACAAGGTGAAGAATCGCAAGCACCGCATAAAGACGCCGATGAAATAAAATATCCTGATGAAGAAATCAATCCCGAAGACATCCCATTTTAGTATTTTTTACACCTTACAACTTATCCCTTAAACCTGTATTTATGGCCTACCAATCTGAACGTGAAGAAATAGAGATTAAGAAATATACCGACTATAAAGATGTCGCGTATCTGAAGCAGTTCACCAATCCGCACGCAAAAATGCTTTCTAAGAAGCGTACCGGCATCCCGGCCAACAAACAACGTGACATTATGCAGGCCGTCAAACGCGCTCGTTTTATGGCGCTCCTCCCATACGTTTCTGCCTAAATAGTTTGGCTAGTGTTGTCCAAAACAAAAACCGCCTCAGGGCGGTTTTTGTTTTGCGTTACGCCTTTTCGACTCGTTCGGTATATTCGCCCGTGTCGGTGTTGATGCGGACGATATCGCCAACGTTAATGAAGAGTGGTACATCTACTTTCGCGCCGGTTGAAAGAACGACTAGTTTGTTGCCACCAGTTGCGGTGTTGCCCTTCGTACCTGGAGGAGCTTCTTTTACTTCGAGCTCTACCTTTATCGGTATCTTGATTGATATCGGATCATCTTCATAGGTCAGCACTTCAACAGAAGAATTTTGGGCGAGCCACTGCACCTGATTGTGCACGACTTCTTCAGGAAATGAAAAACGATTCTTTGCATTTCCTTCTTCGGCGAACCAGCTCTCTCCACGAGCGGTGTAGAGATATTGCGCTTGTATCTTTCCTATATCAGCTTCTGTAACCGTTTCGTTTTGGTGAAAAGAAATTTCAGTTACTTTCCCAGATACGAGATGCTTCAGTTTTGTTTGATTCACCGGTTTGCGCTGTTGCATACGGAATACGTGCGACGAGAGAACCTCATAGGGCTCATTATTATAATTGATGATTTTTTTCGATACGATTTCGTTGTATGACAATACGGACATAGCTGAAACTACTAATGAGTAAGGATAGTTATAAAAAGTGCCCAGAGAGGGCGATTCGTGTATGCTAGCAAATATCATGAGTTTTTCAACCACTGAAGATCTGAATGCATTCTCGGACGCCGAGGTGCTTGCGCGCTCGAAGAGGGAACCCGAGCTCTTCGCAATTCTGGTCAGGCGCTATGAGGCGGCGCTTTTGCGTCGTGCTCGCCGCATCCTCTTTTCTCCCGAAGATGCAGAAGAAGCGGTGCAGGATGCATTTACCAAGATGTATCTTTATGCGGATAAGTATCAGGAACAGGCTGGGGCGTCTTTTTCTTCATGGGCATACACAATTCTGAATCGCGTTGCGTATACGAAGTATGTCGTACTCCGGAAAGAGGGAGGACAGCGGGCAGAACTGGAGCCCGAACATTATGAATCACTCCCCGATGCGCGAGCAGAATTTATTGAGGATTTATCGATTCGAAACGAAGTACTCGTGGCACTCGCGAAGCTACCTGAAACCGCGGCGAAGATTCTGCGATTGCAGTTTATAGAAGGGAAGACACAAGAAGAAATTGCCGAGGTTGAAAACCTTTCTGTCCCTGCGGTGAAGACACGTGTACATCGCGCGAAAAAACTTTTTAAACAAGTGTATGATGAACAACACTATGATTGAAAATACTGAGCTCGGCGAACGTACTGGCATAGAAAAAAATGTGATGCGCCGCGTGCGTCTTATTCGCATACTCGGACTTATTATCTCGACACTCGTTCTTGCTCTCATAACCTTCGTTCTCGCTCTTTGGGGAATAGGGAAACAGGTCTGGGTTGATCGTGTTCTCACGAATGGTCCACAAGATTTCACTGGTCACGCACTCTACCTCGTGTATGCTTTTGCACATACTCGCTTTCTCGTGCAGATTCTGGCGCTTCTCTCTTTCGTCGCATTTCTCTATATCATTCGCGAAACCTACAAAGCGCTTGTGAGTTTTTTCACTCATTCGCACACTTAGCTCTCTGCGAGTTTTACTTTAATTTGTTTCAAGAGTTCTTTCGCAATATCTTTATTGTTATTCAGGAAGGTGCGCGATGCATCATAGCCAACGGCGAGTTTCTCTCCGTTGAATTTGTAGGTGGCACCAGATTTTTCAACGAGACCAAATTTCTCTCCAAGCGCGATAAGCTCGCCTTCGCGGCTGATGCCCTCGTTGTAGAGCAGATCAAATTCGGTGGTTTTAAAGGGTGCCGCGACTTTATTCTTCACTACTTTTACTCGTACACGGCCGCCGACGACTTCCTCGCCTTTCTTAATGCTTGCGATGCGGCGAATGTCGAGACGTACCGAAGTATAGAACTTAAGCGCTTTGCCGCCCGGCGTCGTCTCTGGATTGCCGAACATAACCCCAATCTGCATACGAATCTGATTGATGAATATGACGATTGTTTTGCTCCGTGCACAGATTGCAGTCAGTTTCCGAAGTGCTTGACTCATCAGGCGTGCTTGTTTCCCTACGTGTTGTTGTCCCATCTCTCCTTCAATCTCATCTTTCGGCGTAAGAGCCGCGACCGAGTCGACGACGATAATGTCGACATTTCCACTTCGTACGAGCGACTCAACAATATCAAGCGCTTGTTCACCCGTATCTGGTTGTGAGATGAGTAGTTCAGCAAGCTTCACGCCGATACGGCGCGCATATTCTGGATCGAGCGCATGTTCAGCATCGACAAAAGCAGCGATACCGCCACTTTTCTGTGCTTCAGCGATTGCATGGAGTGCGAGCGTGGTCTTACCAGATGACTCTGGCCCGAATATTTCGATAATGCGCCCACGAGGAAGTCCTCCGACACCCAGTGCTGAATCGAGTCCGATAGATCCTGTTGATACCACAGGAATTTTTTGTGGAGAACCTGCACCGAAGATGCTGATTGCTTCATCGCCGAACTTTGTACGAATTTCCTTTAGAGCTTGGTCAATTGATTTCTGTTTCTCACTTTTGTCAGTGGTCGCTGCGGTAACAGTTTTCAATATTTTCTCTTTTTTTGGTTTTCCGAATGCCATAGTAAAATATTTAAATGTTTAAAAATTTAAAGTTAAAACGGAACGAAAATAGTTCGTGTCGTTGCAACCTTCCTCCCGAAGCGGTCAGTGGCTACAAAGGTAAGTATAGAACTTCCGTGCGGGAAGGTAAGGGTTGACGAAAAGTCACCATTTCCTTCGTGAGAGACGGATGCGCCATTAATCGAGAGTGCTGCTGCTCGTGCGGCATTCCCTTTAATAGTGACTATGCCATCAGAAAAAGGGGCATTATTCTCTGGTGAGAGTATAGAAAGAGATGGTCCAGCGATAAGTGGCCACGCTTCGATACTCCCATATCCGATAATCGCGAGAAGAATTGCTACTGTGAGATATTTAGTCATACGTTCGCACTCTAGAAACTCTGTTCTTCATCACTTGTATCGGTGCCAAGTGTGTCTCCTTGTTGTGCTGAGAGCACTTCGCGAGGTTTCGATCCGTCAGCTGGACCGATGATTCCACGTTCCTCAAGAACATCCATAAGTCGTGCTGCTCTCGAATATCCGATTTTTAGTTTTCGTTGAAGATATGAGGTTGAAGCACGTCCTGCTTCTTCCACAGTAGTACGAGCATCTTCATAGAGTGTGTCGTCGATTTCATCGTCATCATCAAAACTTCCGTTTGTGAGACCTATAGCATCATTTGGTTCTCCGTTTGTAAGTGAAACACCAGTACCGCCAAAATCAATACTTGAAAGGTCTCCTACATTGTGACCCTTTATATAACTCACCACCTTTTTCACTTCGCTCTCGCTAATAAACGCAGTTTGGATACGCACTGGCTTCTGCATATCGCTCGATAGATAGAGCATATCGCCAGCGCCGAGCAGTGTTTCTGCGCCAGAGCTGTCGAGAATAGTGCGTGAATCGATTTGGGATGCGACTTGGAGCGCCATACGCGTCGGGATGTTTGCCTTAATAAGACCCGTAATAACGTTGACTGAAGGTCGTTGGGTAGAGAGTACGAGGTGAATACCGACAGCGCGACTCATCTGTGCCAAACGGACGATAGATGCTTCGAGTTCACGCGGATAGCTATGCATAATATCGGCAAGCTCGTCGATAACAATAACGATGTAGGGAAGTGCTTCAGGCATTTCTGCAGCATTTTTTGCTTTAGCTGGTTCAAAGATGGTGGAGTGATACGAAGTGATATCACGTACATGCTCTGTTTCAAGAATGTTGTAGCGGCGCTCCATTTCTTTGGCTGCCCATTTGAGCGACAGAATGGTCTTCTTTGGGTCGGTGATAACAGGAGTAAGAAGGTGCGGTATACCATTATAGGCAGTGAGTTCTACACGCTTTGGGTCTATCATTATGAATCGTAGTTGGTTCGGGCCATTTCGATAAAGAAGAGAAGTAATGATGGCATGAATGGCGACTGATTTCCCAGATCCGGTTGCTCCTGCGACGAGTGCGTGCGGCATCTTCGCAATGTTCACGTAGTGTGGAGTACCAGTAATGTCGCGACCAAGAGCAGCGATCAGGGGCTTCGTACTCTCAGACCATTCTGGAGATGAAAGAAGGCCTCCGAGTCCAACCATCGCTTTCACGGTGTTCGGTACTTCAATACCAACCAATGATTTCCCTGGAATGGGTGCTTCGATACGCACTGGGTGTGCCGCGAGCGCGAGTTCGAGATTGTTTGCGAGCGAGACAATTTTTGAGAGACGAACTCCTTCAGCTGGCTTTACTGCATAACGAGTAACGGTTGGGCCAACTGATACCTCGTCCATTTCGAGATGAATACCGAAATTCTGGAATGTTCGTTTGATAATATTTGCATTCGCCTTAATGTCGCCGACACCCGGCTTCCCCTTATCAGCACCAAGAATAGAGACTGGTGGTGCTTCATACTCAGCGTCAAAATTTGCTATGCCTGTTTGGGTAGTGGGGGTGTCCACAGAACGATTGAACATAGTTACCACTGGTTCGCGTTCTGGGGATGTAGATGAATCTGATTCATCTGTGTCCCCATCTGTTTCTGGAACACCGACTGTGGCAAGTTCTTCATCATCGAACTCCTCGTCAGTTTCTTTGCGTGAACGGAACCGCTCCCAAAGTGAAAGTACATTCTTGCCGAGTAAGGCACCAAATGCTTCAAGGTCGATTAAGATTGCTGCGCTGATGGCAATGGTAGCGATAAGAAGTACGAGTGCTCCCCAAAATCCGAAAAATTCAGAGAGCAGTTTCCCTATCCAAGTTCCGGTCTCTCCGCCGAACCTGGCTCCTGGGAAGAGTCCTGCGAACGCTAGAATTGACGCAAGAGAGAGTAGAAGTCCAGAGGCTGTAAGAGGGGCTATAGTAGGGCGACCAAATCCCGCATAAAGTCCAAGAGTAATCAGAGCGAGTGGGAGAAGAAAAGCACCGATACCTACAATGGCATAACTTGCAGTAAAAACAGTAGTGCCGATTGGGCCCGCTGCGCCAAAGACCGCAAGCATAAGTAAAACTCCTGCTGCAAGAAGTACAACCGCAGAAGCATACCGAATAAGGGTGTCGTATTCTCGAACCTCCTTCTCTCGCGTGCTCGCTCGCCTAGAACTGGTGATATTTTTACGGCTCATATATAAGTGCTATAGACACATTGTACCATTGCGCTAAGGGTTATTCATAAAAGAAGAAAGGGAAAACTTGCACACCATCCAGACGGGCATATACTGTCCTATATAGTATGAGACAAGGACAATCTGATGAAGGACACAAAACTGAAGTCAGGCAAATACAGCCGAGATCAAAAGATGTCCGTCTAGAAGATTTTGTCCTAGAAAAGAGTATATTTAATAACATATTCGAAAAGGACATAAGGAGAGTTTTTATTTATAAAAAAGCCGAGCGGCTCGCCAAAGCTATCCACCTCATCGCTCCAGCATTCTCAGAATCAACATCTTTAAGAGATCGAGTTGGGGCTATTGCGGTCGGACTTGTTGATGCTGCGATTGTTCCTTCTGGAACAGTACGTGCTGCACTTTCTCGCGAACTTCTCGCCCTCTCGAGTATTCTCTCCATTGCACGCACTGGAGGTCTACTTTCTTCTATGAACACCGATTTAATTACTCACGAAGCACATGCTCTGCTTCAAGAAGTTGCCAGTTATGAAGAGCCGCGACTCTTTCTAGAAGATGCACCGACACTTTCTACTCTTGCGAAGAATGCTCTTACAAAAGAAGAACATCAGAGCGTTCATCTTCCGTCTAAAAAACAGAAAGAAACTGTTACCCCAAAGATAGAAAGACATATAAAGGACACAGAGGTAAAGGACAGTGATATAAAAGACAGAACACAAGCGATATTGTCCGTTATAAAGAGCAAACAAAGAGTAAGCATAAAGGACATATCGACACTTATTCGAGGCGTCTCCGAGAAGACTATACAGCGTGAGCTTGCAGCGCTTGTCGATACAGGAACAGTAAAGAAAGAAGGGGAGCGTCGTTGGAGCATTTACTCTCTTGCGTAGTAGGCATTTATTTGCTAGTATTTGTTCGTGGTAGCAACTGGGGTATAGAAGTAAAAGAAGGCCAGAAATGGTCTATTTTGTGTTCTATATTCTCAGCAGTTATCCACATGCCAGTGTAGTAGAACGATTGCTTCCGCTATATACTGGCTTCTAGTCCTTGCGGATTTTTATTTCATCTTGCGGTGAACGGAAATCTGAGAAGGGCGTACTTTGATAACTGAATAGTCCGCTAGCTACGGACATCAATCCTTGCCAACTAACCCATGGCGTACTGGTCGATACCGTGCGCTGTGGGGTAGTGTGAAAGTGAATGTGCTCTTCGGTGCTCACTCAACTTAATTACTCATGTGCTCTTAAATTCATTAATAATTGTTTATGAAAATAACTTCAAAATCAAAAGTTGCGGCTATGGTAGCCGGACTCGCGATCGCAACTTCAATGCTCTCACTCGCACCTATCGCGAGTGCAGCAAGCTTGACGACTGCTCAGGTTCAGTCAATTTTGACTATGATCTCAGCTTTCGGTGCTGACAGTGCAACAATCGCGAACGTCAACGCAGCCCTTACCGGCGGCGCCGTGACAACAACAACGACTGGCGGAACAACTTCGTCCTACACCTACACGAAAAATCTTACGATTGGTTCGACAGGTGCAGATGTAACCGCGCTTCAGAACTTCCTTATCGGCAATGGTAATACTATTGCTGCTGGTGCAACCGGATACTTCGGTGCTCAGACAAAGGCAGCTCTTGCGGCTTACCAGGCAGCAAAGGGTATTACTCCAGCAGTTGGTTACTTTGGTCCTATCACCATGGCGTCGATAAACGCACAGGGCGGTACAACGACTACGACTGGTGGAACGACAACAACCACAACTACGACGAACACAGCCCTCACAGGAACTGGCCGTCTCACAAGTGTTGGTTCCCTTGGTAATGTCACATCTGACATCAAGGAAGGTGGCGCCACTGTCCAAGTTATCGGCCTCTCAGCCGATGCTACTGGCGGTGATGTTGCTATCCAGCGTGTTGACACCACCTTTACTATCGGTGGAACAACTGGTAGTTCAAACCTCGACAGATACGTCAGCGATATAAGCCTCTACCTCGATGGTACGAAGCTTGCATCAGTTGATCCTGCTACAGGTGACAAAGATGGTCGTGTCTGGACGATCCGCTTCTCTGGCCTCAATGGGGTCATCAAGAGCGGTCAGACCGGCAACCTCTATGTCAAAGTAACTCCTCTTACAAGCATCGGTGTGAACGAGACTGGTGTAACAGTTACCGCCGCTTTTGCTGCTGACAGCATTCGCGGGGCTGCTGCTGACGGCATCTCGGATACTTATGGTGCTGTTGTAACCCAAGGATTCACTGTTTCGACAATGACGACCGGCGTTCTTACAACGAGCGCAGCAGTTGATAACCCAGCTGCGAGTCAGGTTGCTGTTTCTAGCTCAACCACGACTGGCGTCAAGCTTCTTACCTTCACCTTGAAGGCAAAGAATCAGAACATTACTCTTACTGATGTCCCAGTCCAGCTTGGAACGAGTGACAGTTTGAGCGATGTTATCTCGACGGTATACCTTATGAAGGGTTCTACTCAGTTGAGTTCTAAGACAGTCAGTACGGGTGCCTTCGGAACTACAACCTTCACGAATATTAACCAGACCATCAATAAGGATGACACAGTTACTTATTCCATCGTTGCAGATCTTAAGGGTGATGCGGCATATGCTGACGGTACGACACTCGTCGCTTCAACGACGGTGTACGGCTGGGATATATCAGACGCCAATGGCGCCTCGATTACTCCTTCAGCACCTGTTACTGGCAACACGATGACTCTTACTGCAACTGGTATCTCAGTTGTACGTGGTACGCCTACTATAAGTTCTGTTATCGGAGTATCTGGAGCTGGCGATGTCGCCACTGCTAATATTCCGTTCACAGTGACAGCAGGTGATACTGCAGTCTATATTGGTAGAGTTCTCACTAAGGGCGCCGCAGGAGATGCTGTTACTGGTATCGTATATGCCACGACGACAACTTCGACCTTGGGCGCTACTGGGGAACCAACTGTTAATCTTTCTGCTGCTAATTCAGAAACGAACGATGCAGCGGGTGGATTCTATATTGCTGCCAACACAGCACGTACCTTCACCTTCACTGCAAACATTATTGCAACGACGACAGGGACCGTATTGTCGGGTAATGTAGGATTCATTATTAACAGTATTGGTTACGGCATCACAAGCACGACTGACACTGCTTACACATCAAATCTTTCTACCTTCAAGACAGCTGATGTCTTCGTAAGAAAGAACTAGTTCTTGTAGCGAGTTATCGCTTCTAGAATTTCCCGCTAGAAAATTGGTCTAGCAAACACAAAAACCGCCCTTCGGGGCGGTTTTTGTGTTGCTCCACTATTCATATATCTATCTTCTATCTCCTATCCCTTATCTTTATTATCCACACTTTCTTGTGAAGGTCTGACCTTCACAGACGAGTTTGTCGGTATAATGGTCTACATCTTATGAGAGTAGAACAATTTTCAATTGGTTCTGTCATTCATGTCACGAAGCGAGGTGCGCACGGAATGGATATCGTGCGCGATTCTGATGATCGGAATCGTTTTGTTAAATCATTTTTCTCGCTGAATGATACTTACACAGATCCTAATTGGCACCGAGAAACGGCGAATTTGCCGCTTTTCGAACGGCCCGACCATTGGCCGCTCCGCGAACCGCTTGTACGTGTTCTTGCGTGGACGCTCCTATCAAATCATTTTCATTTTCTTTTACAAGAAATTCGCGAAGGCGGAACTGCGAAATTTATGCAACGGTTCGGTGGCAGTCTCTCTATATGTTTTAATCTTAAATACAAAGAGAAAGGAAGCCTCTTTCAAAGTGCTTATCATGCAAGAACAGTAAGTGAGACTTCTCATTTAAACTATCTCGTGTTTTATATTCTCGTTAAGAATGTGCTCGAAATGTATCCAGGAGGGCTCGCTGCTGCGTATGGAAATTTCAATCATGCATGGGAATGGGCTTCTTACTATCAATTTTCGAATTTCAAAGATCATATTTCTGGCACTATGTCTCCACTTGTTGACGATCCTGATGGTCTGCTCGAAGGCATCCTTGGAAAAAATGACACATCAAAACAAGAAATGAGAGAACTTCTTGGTCTGCATATGTTTTCATGTGGCAAAGATTTCAAAGATCTTGCACTAGAAGTTTGGTAGCCATTTTGTCATTTCATTTTCATTATCCACACTTTCTTGTGAAGGTCTGACCTTCACAACTGTACAAATGTTGTCGGGTGGAGTTTTGCGTATGGTATGCTTTCTGCATATATACAATATGAGTAATTCAAAAAATAATCCGCCATCTGGCGGACGTAGAGAAGCCGAACGACGAATGCTTCCATTCGCTGTTGAATTCGTGAAGTTCCTTATGGTTTTTGTGGTTATTATCACAGTTGCGCTCTTTGCCCTGCAAGTTGCATCTGCATCGATATAATATTTACATTTTCATAGTGTTCTGGTAATGTTCTCTCAGTACGAACCGAAGACAGCGGGTCCCATTACAGGGATAATTCGCCAGCTGGCGAACCTGCCGAGGCGAGACCATACGGTCGAACTCTCCTTTATTTCGTTCGTACGAAAAATTGTATGGCAATATCAAAAGACAAAAAGCGTGAGATAGTCGCGAAATTAGTAGATGCTTTTAAAGAAGCGTCTTCTATTGCATTTGTTGGCTTCACAAAACTCACGGTTGCGGACGCTTCGAAGATGCGCACGCAGCTCAGAGATGCTGATGTGCAGTACTACGTTGCGAAAAAAACACTCATCAAGAAAGCACTTGAAGGGCAAGGATACACAGGTGAATTGCCTGCTCTGCCTGGAGAAGTCGCTGTTGCTTGGACCGTGAGTGATGTAACCGCACCAGCGCGTGGTGTATACGAATTCGGCAAGAAGCTGAAAGGAGCTCTCGTGCTCCTTGGCGGCGTGTTCGAAGGAGGATTCATTACTGCTGAGAAGGCAGTTGCAATCGCGACGATTCCGCCTATGCAGGTCTTGCGTGGGATGTTTGTGAATGTTATCAACAGTCCAATCCAAGGGCTTGTGGTAGCACTCGACAAAATTCGTGAACAAAAATCTTAAACCTTAAATTAAAATACTTATGGCAGATGAAATGAATCCAGAGGCAGAGGTCGTTTCGGCGGTCGAAGAGACCGTAGAAGAGACCACAAAGCCTGTAGAAGCAGCTCCTGCTCCGGCTACAGAAGAAGTAGAAGTACCGAGCAAGTTCAAAAAGCTTGTAGAAGAAATTGAGAAAATGTCCGTTCTCGAACTCTCTGAACTCGTAAAGGTTTTGGAGAAGAAGTTCGGCGTGAGTGCGGCAGCTGTCGCGGTCGCTGGTCCTGCTGCTGGTGCAGCTCCAGAAGAAGAAGGAAAATCTACTGCTGATGTGGAACTTACCGAAGTTGGTGCTAATAAAATCGCCGTTATTAAGGCGATAAAAGAAGTGCTTGCGCTCGGCCTTAAAGAAGCCAAGGATCTCGTTGATGGTGCTCCATCAATGTTGAAACAAGGTATGAAGAAGGAAGATGCTGCAGAGTTCGCTAAGAAACTCACGGACGCCGGAGCAAAAGTTACTCTCAAGTAAGCGAGTAAAATAGAAAATTTCGATTTTCTATTTCCGAGCGAACGTAGAGAGAAAGCTCTGCTTACTTTAAAGTAACTTTTGCGAAGGTCCCGAGCAAAAGCGAGGGGCAAGGAGTAAAAAGCACCCACTACGGGTGTTTTTTGCGTTTTCTGCTCTAAACCTCTACACTAGCGGCACTATGAAGCCACTCGCGAAACTCTTCGGTTCCCCAGCCCGCTTGAAGATATTGCGACTTTTTGTGTTTAATCAGGACTCTTCTCTTACACTCGCTCAGGTTATGGAACGAATAAAGATTTCGAAAGAAGTTGCGCGACGTGAGCTCGCTGAACTTCTTGAAAGTGGCTTTTTGCGTAAAAAAGGGACGCATGTGTCGGCATCGTATCAGGTAAATCCTCGTTTTGAATTCCTTTCAGCACTTAATGTTTTTATTCGCGAGACTACGAGTGTTCGTCCACGTGTTATTACCGGAGCTCTGCGACGTGCTGGCACACTGCAATTAATTGTTCTCTCTGGATTCTTCACTGGTGTTCTTGAATCACAAATCGATCTTCTTGTAGTGGGAGATCATATTGAAGAGCGTGTACTCGCACAAGTGGTGCATTCTCTCGAAGCTGAACTTGGACGTGAGATTCGCTACGCTTCTTTTGCGACAGTCGATTTCCGTTATAGGAATGGCGTCTACGACCGCCTTCTTCGGGATGTTTTCGACTATCCACACCGTGTGCTTATAGACAAAATAGGGATTTAGAAATGGTACACTATAAGCAGATACTCGCAGAGGTAGTGCGAGTAATTAATCACATAAACAAAGAGCTATTCACTATGGTTTTCAACACATGGGCAGATGTTCTCAGCCAGTCCTTCCAGAATCTTTTCTATGGACTCGTAGCGTTCATCCCTAATTTAGTTATTGCGATTGTTATCTTCATTATTGGTTGGTTGGTTGGAGTTGGCCTTAGTCGTGTTGTTGTGCAAATTGTTAATGCATTGCGTATCGACCAAGCACTTCGAGCAACTGGTCTTGAGCGAGTACTTTCTCGTGCTGGTTTCGAGCTCTCTTCAGGAAAGTTCCTTGGATTCCTCGTTAAATGGTTTTTCATTATTGTCTTCTTGGTGGCATCACTCGATGTGCTCCATCTTACCGTCGTGAATCTCTTCATTAGCGATGTTGTTCTCGGATACCTTCCTCAAGTTATTGTGGCAGTCTTGATTCTTCTCGTTGCGGCAGTTGTTGCTGAGGCGATGGAACGAGTAGTTAGAGGATCAGCAAAAGCAGCGTCTCTGAATGCTGCTGGATTCCTCGGCAAAGTGACGCGTTATTCGATCTGGATTTTTGCGATTCTGGCAGCGCTCGCACAGCTTAATGTTGCGACTGCGTTTGTGCAGACACTCTTCACAGGCGTGGTTATCGCCGTAGCGCTCGCGCTCGGTCTTTCCTTCGGTCTTGGAGGTCAGACAGCAGCAGCACACTATCTCGAGAATCTTCGTTCAGAAATAAAGAATTAATATTTCTTTTAAACCACCCCATTCGCTATCTGGCGAATGGGGTGGTTTTCTTTCTCAGCTATTGACGCCCAAAGCCACCTCGTCTATACTCGCTATACGTGTCTACGAACCGAAAGAACACCAACTTTTTAGGAGCGGATAGGCCGTAAGGCCCGCGCGTTGTAAAACGCTCGAAGAACCGCCCTAGAGGCGGTTCTTTCGTTTCAGGGAGACATGCGTATCTTTGACATACGAATATGCATAGGTGAATCGTCCCTGAAAAGACGATTCATGCCTGCGACGAAAGTTGCAGGCGAATTGAACCCTTGCGACATCACTGTCGTGAGGGAACAAAGTGCGCCCCGCCTTTGGCGGGGCAATAACAAATGATTGTGGTATACAAAGTTCCGCATGAGAGACATAAGAGTACACGGTGGATGCCTTGGCCTAGGACGGCTAAGAAGGACGCGACTAACCTGCGAAAAGCTTCGGGGAGGCGGTTTGTAGCCTTTGATCCGGAGATCTCCGAATGGGGAAACCCTCCAATTTTAAATTGGAATCCGCGGGGTAACGCCTGCGTGAAGCGAACCCGGGGAAGTGAAACATCTCAGTACCCGGAGGAAAAGAGAACAATATGAGTTGCGTTCCGTCGGCGCGTATGTTCGTGCTGATGGAACGCAACTCGCGTGATATCCTGAGTAGCGGCGAGCGAAAAGGGAAAAGCCCAAACCTCATTCTTCGGAATGGGGGGTTGTAAGATATGAACTGCGTACTTGTACGCGAAGAGTTACAAATTGTCTTTATAGCAGAAGCTGCTGGGAAGCAGCACCCGAGAGGGTAATGGTCCCGTATGCGAAATGAATGACGACTCTTGTTTATATTCTTGAGTAGCTCGAGACATGAATAGCTCGAGTGAATCTGCCGGAACTAACCGGTAAGGCTAAATACGTCCTATGACCGATAGCGAACTAGTACCGTGAGGGAAAGGTGAAAAGAACCCCGAGAGGGGAGTGAAATAGAACTGAAACCGTGTACTTACAAGGGGTCGGAGCGGATGCTTGCATCCGTGACGGCATGCCTATTGAAGAATGAGCCGGCGAGTGTGTGTATCTTGCGCAGCTAAGCCCTTACGGGGCGGAGCTTTAGGGAAACCGAGTGTGAATAGCGCGTCTGTAGGATACATACGACCCGAAGCCAGATGAGCTTGCCATGAGCAGGGTGAAGTTTGTCGAAAGACAAATGGAGGCCCGAACCCGTAGGTCGTACAACGCCTTGGGATGACTTGTGGTAAGGAGTGAAAAGCTAATCGAATCTGGGAATAGCTGGTTCTCTCCGAAACAGCTTTTGGGCTGGCGTCGCCATATCGTGTATAGGGGGGTAGAGCACTGGAAGGGACCAACAGGGGGAAACCTCGTGGTTCCTATCAAACTCCGAATACCCTATACCCGGGCGGCAGTTAGAAGGTGGGGGCGAAGCTCCATCGATCGAGAGGGGAAGAGCCCAGATCGCCAATTAAGGCCCCAAAATCGACGCTCAGTACATCACAAGGAAGTGAGGACTCATAGACAGTGAGGATGTTGGCTTAGAAGCAGCCACCATTCAAAGAAAGCGTAACAGCTCACTCATCGAGAGTCCTTGCGCCGAAGATGATCGGGGTTAAGCGTCGTGCCGAAATTGCGGGTTTAATCCGTATTTATATAGATTAAGCGGTAGGAGAGCGTTCTGTTCGCGATGAAGCTTAAGGGGTAACCCATGGTGGAGCGTACAGAAGTGAGAATGCCGGTACAAGTAACCACAATGCGGGTGAGAACCCCGCACATCGAAAGACCAAGGTTTCCTCAGCTATGGTGATCAACTGAGGGTTAGTCGGGCCTAAGGGGATGGCGAGAGCCGCACCCGATGGACACACGGTCAATATTCCGTGACCGCTTATAAAGGCAATGGAGTGACGGACTGCTGTATGTGCTGCCGGTAATTGGATTCCGGTTGGGGGAGCGAGGGCGCGCGTTAGGGAAATCCGGCGCGCATTATCCCGAGTTCTCACGCAATTTTCTCCCACGGGGGAAGAGAGAGTGCAAAGCGCGGTTTCAAGAAAACCTTCTACGCATCAACTTTATAAGCGACCGTACCGCACACCGACACAGGTGGTCAGGTCGAGAAGACCAAGATGAACGAGTAAGATGTCCTCAAGGAACTCGGCAAAAAAGCGGCCGTAAGTTAGCGATAAGGCCTGCCCCTCACTCGCAAGGGTGAGGGGCCGCAGTTAAAGTTTTCCTGGCAACTGTTTACCAAAAACACAGCTCCCTGCAAACTCGTAAGAGGAAGTATAGGGGGTGACACCTGACCAATGCCGGAAGGTCAACCACGGTTGGTATGCTGCTTCGGTAGTATGCTGGACTGTGTAAGCCCCGGTGAATGTCGGCGATAACTATAATCGTCCTAAGGTTCGCGGTACGACGAAAGTCGCACCGCGAAGGACTAGGACGATTGTAGGGTAAATAACACAAGCTGCCTTGTCCTGTAGTAATACAGGAATTAGTCCACACATGGCCATATGCTGGGAAGGTCACCTAAGGTTATAATGTACCTTAGATATGAACGATCAGCAGGAAAGATTAAGAATAGAAGGATGGATAGTCGGATTTACCGATGGAGAAGGATGCTTTTCTGTCAGTATATTTCGCAATGCAACAACGAAATTCGGTTGGCAAGTATTCCCTGAGTTTGTAATAACCCAGGGAATGAAAAGCTTACCAGCACTGAAGTTGTTCCAATCGTTCTTTAAGTGCGGAAAGATATTTGTAAACAAACGATACGATGATCATCACGAACATCTATATCGATATTGTGTACGGTCTGTCATTGACCTGCAAAACAACATAATTCCGTTCTTCAAAGAACACCCATTAAAAACCGCAAAACAAAAAGATTTTGAACTTTTTGTAAACATCGTAGAGATGCTTGCAGAAAAACAACATCTCGCGAAAGGTGGTATGCGAAAGATTGCGCTCAAAGTTGAACGCATGAATCGCAAGAAATCCTCTCAATTCTTGAAATCCTCAGAGACCAAACGCCATGCTCCCGCGAAAACGGGATGAAGATAGAGTCCTTCGTAATAAAGGAAACGAAAAGCGCAATTCCTTGTCGGGTAAGTTCCGACGTGCACGAATGGTGTAATGACTGGGAAACTGTCTCGAGGACTCGCTCGGTGAAAATGCACTTCCGGTGAAGATGCCGGATACCTGCAGTTAGACGAAAAGACCCCAGGAGCTTTACTACAGCTTCGTATTGGCCCTACGGGATTCATGCGTAGCATAGGTGGCAGGATTTGAAGCATCGGTTTTGGCTGGTGTGGATCCGACAGTGAAATACCACTCTTGAATT
>JBBABN010000002.1:30941-44881 GCA_041657665.1 Minisyncoccota bacterium | reverse complement strand
CCTGTCGATCAAAAAGAGTGGTTTATGAGCCCTCAAACGGTAAATGCCTATTGTAGCTTCGGATTAAATGACATCGTCTTCCCTGCTGCGATTCTCCAACATCCTTTCTTTAACGCTACTGCTGACGACGCATTTAATTATGGCGCCATCGGCTCAGTTATTGGCCACGAAATTACGCACGGTTTCGACGACCAAGGATGCAAATTTGACGGAAAAGGAAACAGAAAAACCTGGTGGACAACGCTCGACACTACTCGTTTCGATACGAAAGCGAAACGCATCGAAAAAGAATTTAACGGCTACGAAATTGATGGCGGCATGAAGGTAAATGGGAAACTCACGCTCGGAGAAAATATTGCTGACCTCGGCGGACTCTCTATCGCCTTTGACGCCTATCAATTGCGTCTGAAAAATACAGAACGAAAAAATATCGATGGGTTCACACCCGAACAAAGATTCTTCCTCGGCTATGCGGCGACTGAACGCGAACAGTCGAGACCAGAATTACTGAAGACACAAGTCTTGAATGACCCACACTCACCTTCACAGTTCCGTGTGAACGGCCCACTCTCAAATCTCCCTGAGTTTTATGAAGCATTCGGCGTAAAAAAAGGCGACAAGCTCTATCGCGCTCCCTCCGATCGTGCGAAAATTTGGTAATTCAACTTGGCGGTCCGACCCCTAAGTAATTTAGAGCCAATCGATAGGCGTTTCGCCGTTGGCGATGAGGTACTCGTTCGCCTTGCTGAAGTGCTTGCAGCCAAAAAAGCCCGAGTAAGCAGAAAACGGCGAAGGGTGCGGAGCTTCGAGTACGAGATGCTTATTTCGATCAATATGTGCGCCCTTCGCCTTCGCATAATTACCCCAGAGCATAAAGACGAGATGCTCGCATTCTTCTGAAAGCGCCTTAATAGCGGCATCGGTAAAGAGTTCCCATCCACGCCCTTGGTGCGAACCGGCCAGATGCGCGCGGACGGTCAGTGTCGCATTGAGTAATAAAACGCCCTGTTCCGCCCAGATCTCTAGTTTTCCACTGTTTTTTGTGAAGGTCTGACCTTCACAGATGTCATTTGCAATTTCTTTGAAGATATTTTGCAGAGACGGCGGAACAGAGATGTCTTCATCAACCGCGAAGGCGAGACCATTCGCCTGCCGTTGGCCGTGATACGGGTCTTGTCCAAGTATTACCACTTTCACTTTATCGAATGGACATAAGTCAAATGCGCGAAAAATATATTTGGGCGCCGGATACACAACTTCATCTTTGTATTCTTTCTTCACGAACGCCGTCAGTTCGACGAAGTACGGCTTCTCGAACTCTTCTGCGAGCTTCTCCTGCCATGATGAGTCTATTTTTACTTTCATGTGATTCTGCAGAATCATGCCGCACAATTGTCCATTAAAGCGCGGCATTTTTATTTTTAGTATGCATTTCACGCAATTTTTTGCCGGCGTTTTCGCGGTAGGTGCAGTAGTCGCAGGGGCCGCCACCGAAGGAAATGCCGATAGGCGGAATCTCATCGCTCAATAGCATCTTTTTTAAGTCATACACCGCTGGTTCAACCCACGTATCGCTACCCGTATACGGGATGAGCTTCGCGTCGAATTCAAGATGCCCGTCGAAGGCTTTTTTATCTGAATTGCCATTCACATAGACAAAGTAACCGGTCGGCGAAACGGCAAATCCATTTCGACGAAAGAGCCATTGATAAATCTCCATCTGTCGCTTATACGCATCATACAGATCATCTTCACTGCTCGGACCTTCTTTCTTACTGGTCGCTTTATAGTCAACAATAATGAATTCTCCGGCAGGGTTAACCCACACATCATCAATACCTCCTCGTGCCAAAATGTTCGTTGGAGTATGGAGATATGCAATACCGCGACGCAACGCGTCGCGCCATTCTTCCATTCGTTCATCTGCGAGAGGAACAGCGTCGAGACCATACTGTTTCAAAAGAGGATGGTGCGATTTGTTCGCTCGATGAATATCAAATTCGCGCTTTAAAAGTTCGTCAACGGCGTTGTTGAGTGTAAAAGATGGCATCGAGGGACGCTTCACGCCAAGCTTCATATCAAGAAAAGCGCATCGCGGACATTCAACAAACAGGTCAATCTTCGAACGACTCACCTTAAATGGTTCGCTTGAAGAAGGATTAAAAAGTCCGTAGGTTCTTGTCTTAGTAGCCATTATGTAGAAACAGTATCACGAACGGCGTTCGGAAGCGCGAGAAGACCTTCAACTTCAGAAAGAATCTGGCCGACACGTTCAGGAGAGAGATGTAACACATCTAACGCGCGACGATTACTCTTAATTTCATCTACGGCAATAACGCCATGCTCAATAAGGAGATTCTTCTCAGAACGCGATAATCCCGTGAGTGTGGTGATCGGATATACTTTCGCACGACTCATACGCATAAAAAGACTGTTCTCGACAGGATACCCCCACCCAAGCAATTCCACACCAGCGCATTCGGCATACGCGATTGCTTCAGAAGTAAATTTGGTATTAGTTACTAGGAGTCCTTTATCGACTGGACAGATACGCTTTGTAGGATCGCAAGAAAAAATATCATCAAAACGACTCTTCACATATAATGCGACCTTCAAATCGGTTTTATATCCAGGATCATTGTGATACTTCAATTCAGCAGCGATATGCTTATCCTGTTCGGGATGTGATGCGTAAAAGTCGATCTCATGCATCACACACTTCCCTTGCATTATCTTCCGTGTTTCTACCTTCCATCCTTCGGTGCGATAGAGATGCGAGATGAAATCCTCGAATGGGTGACCGGTTGGGCCAAGTTCTAAGAGAGCGCGACGCAGTGCATATCGAGCTGCAATTGGTCTGGCTGTTTTCCGTAGAAGTGAGAAGGCACGCGCATACAATTCTTTGGAAGAAGAACCTTGTGCCACAGTGTTCGAAATCGTATCGGTTATGCGTGTCGCCGTATGTTCGCCAGCTCCAGCTCTCTCGAGAGAAGAAATAAGACGTGTCGGATCAAATGTCTCCTTCGATCCATCCGCTTTAATAATGGTCGGGAGTTTCGTCATGAAAGACGTCTATGATTCATTAAGTAATAATACCACCACCAACAAGTTCATTATTTCTATAAAATACGATGGACTGCCCTGGTGCAGGAATATCTAATAATGATTCAGCGCTTACAAAATGATTGCCTTCGACATGTCCTGCTATAAGAGGTCCGCGATATCGATATTGTGCCTCGGTCACATTCTTTGATTCGCCAAACCAATTCGCGTCCGTAAAAATAATTTCTTTCACAGAAGACGTATGCGTTTTTGATAGCTTAATTTCTTTCTTTTCGACATCCTTTCCGACAACAAACCACGGGCCATCAGGAAGCGGCGCTTTTTGTCCTAACGTATAGAGAAGCGCTGGATTATCACTCCCTAATTCGCGCTGGAGAAATTCTTTAATAGAAACACTTCCAAGAAAACAAACTCCCTGACTATCTCTCTTTGTAGCAACGGGGACATTAAATTTTTTCGCGAGTTTCCGCACTTCGCTCTTTTCCATTTCACCAACGGGGAAAATAGTTTTGGAGAGAATATCTTTCGGTACTGCCCAAAGAAAATAGCTCTGATCCTTTTCACCTTTCCGATAGTGCCCCATCGCGATAGCGTCAGCACCTTCTTCCATCGCATAGTGATAGAACGCGCCGAACTTTACTTCCCGATTACACATAACATCCGGATTCGGCGTTCGCCCAGCGCGATATTCAGAGAGCATATATTCCACCACACTCTTTTTATATTCAGCACTCGCATCAAATGTACGGAATGGAATATGGAGCCGTGCCGCGACGCGCATCGCGTCGCGTCTCTCCGCTGCCCAGGTGCAAGGCATCCCCTCTGGATACCAACCCTTAATAAAAACACCGGTTACCAGAGCTCCCGCACGCTTTAAGAGCACTGCCGACACCGCCGAATCCACTCCGCCAGAGAGTCCAACAAATATTTTCTTTCCGCGTACATCCATCTCCCTATCTAATCATGCCTGCTGCCTTGTGACCACTTTATCTCAAATTTACTTCAAATATTTTCGTATATTAGCCTGATGGCCAGCATAGGTTGTCGAATAATACATCAGACCATCTCTGCCTGTAAGGTAGTACATAAACGTTGTTTTCGTGGGATGGAGAGCCGCGTCTATACTGTCGAGCCCTGGGCTACAAATCGGCTCCGCAGGAAGTCCTTTCTTCTTATAGGTTTCGCGCGCTACATCAACCTGGAGCGGCATGTCGATTTCAAGACGTCTCCAAAGAACACCCGATATAATATGTCTATCAATATCGGTATGTGTCTCTTTCTCGATTATCGACGCCATAGTGATAACATCACCAAGCGAGTGTCCAGATGTGTACAAATCTCCAAGTAGCGCCACCGTTTTCTCAGTGAAATTTGCTCGCATTTCTTGTACGATTGTTTCAGCCTCGACAACCGAAGAAAAGAAATAAGTGTCAGGAAAAAGATACCCTTCGTAGGGCTTACCTGCCACCAAGAAATCATCCTCGGATATTCCTGGAAATGCTTCAGAGACCTGTTTTGCTGCTCTGGCCAATGTTGTTCCTTCAATAAAGGTAATACGAGTGAGAGGAAGACCATAATCACCAGTAATGATACGATACGCCACCATAAACACATTTTGTGGTGTTTTGAAACGATAGGCACCGGTTTGTATATGATCACTCTTCCCACTTATTCGCAGCACGAGTTTGAGTAATAAAGGAGACATCACAATATGTGTGTCAGTAAGCTCTTGTACGATCTCAGGTGCAGAAGCACCTTTAGAAATTACAATGATACTTCCCGAAGGGAAATTCGCCGGAGGGGAAACAAAAAGAAAATATCCTCCCAAGAGGATACCCACACCCGCGAGCACTTCATATCGCCAAAAACGTCGCAGATACATCTTGAGTACAGATAAAAACATCCGCACACGTCGTTTGAAAGAGTTCATATCACACTGGTAGATTAGCCGGAGCTTCGCCTGTCGCTGACTGGATACGGCCAAGACTTGGCGTCTCAACAGCACGCGAAGGAATATGAAAGATGGTCGCAAGCTCTTCGGTACTCATCACCATCGCTTTATCACTCGGGAGGCCCCATGAAAATGGGTCGTGGAAAAATTGTCGACGACGATATGCTTCAATAAGTGCCGTACGAATTTTGTTTTTAAGTTTGTCAGCGCCAATTTCCCAAGGATAATCCTGGAACTGGGTTAACCAACTTCCTCCTCCTACTTTTATACCATTCCATCCTTCTGCACTGAATTGTTTAAATATATTCATAAGACTAAAAAGATTCACCACTCTGAATTTCGTGCCATTTTTAACCAAATAAACACCGCGTATGCCTGCGTCAAATGCGGGCTTGGTAACATTGCGCTCAATCGCCGCAATTTTCTCTGACTGCCCTTTCGTCGGATTCGGGAATCCAGGAATTTCTTTACCGGTCACCGGATCTTTGTAGGGGTCGCGCGTTGATTTGCGGATATCGTCTATCAATTCCTGCGCCTCATCTTTCCAAGTAAACGGCTTACCCTTTTTATTGAGTTTGTGATATTTCTCACCTTTATGCACACGAATGATAATCTGTAGCCACATTTGTTCTCCTTTCCCCATTGAGCCCAAAAATTCGATAAGGTTCGCGAGCGGATCAGTTTGTTCTGGTTCTTTTTGTATTTTATCAAGTCCATATTCCACATACGTTTTTATAGGGAGTGGATCAGCTTCATTAGCAGCAAAATCACAACCCCAAGCAGTCCACTCATCATTCTTGATACTAATAAGTCGCGAATAATCAGGTGCTTCAACTATTTGTACGCCTGGATATTGTGAATACAGTTGGGCTTCAACAACTGGACGAAAAAATTCGCGAGTCCATATAAAGAAATGTACTTGGCCTTCAATGGAAGCAATCTCGAGTGACCACCACGGACGCACGCCGCCCTTAATCCACTTAGCATACCAATTACCCTCGCCAGAAGAGAGGTGTATGCCCGAAAAGAATGTTTCCATCGCAAGTGGCGTCTTCACTAGATTGCGAGGCGGCTTTATTTCAAGCAGAACGGTCTTTTGTTTATCGATAAACTCAGAACGTTTTAAAATGACCCAGAGTTCCCATGCGCCACCAACAAGAAGAATCGGCAACCAGAGCGGAGCCAAGAAAAGAGCGAGCGAAAGCGAAAACGAAACTTTCCCCGGCACGAATACAAATGCCACAACAAGAAGTGCCACACCCAGGGTAACAATCGGCCATTCGGAAATACGGAATCCAGAATTCTCTGTTGATTTTTCTAGTGTTTTTGTAATATTCTCGAGAAACGGAAGCATAGAACAAGTATAGCAACAAAAATCGGCAATGCTCGAAAGCACTGCCGATTTTTGTGTATTGCGTATTAGGTTGCTGAGTAGCGACCGTCCTTCAAACGCTTGAAGTAACGCGAGTCGTTCAAGTTAACCAAGATGGTGTTGTCCTTCACAAAGCGTGCTTTCTTTACTTGTTTGATAATTTCATCTTTCTTCATCGGACCTTCCTTCTCGAGGGTCTCACGGATCACATCACGTACAACACCTGGTGTGTAACCCCATTCAGTAAGAGCGTAGAGTCCACGCCCGACGAGCACAAAGCGAGGGTCCTTAATCAGCTCATTATGCGTTGTCGCGACATGAGCCTTCTTAGAGAAGAGAGAAGCAATTGCCTTAGAGACCGCAGAGAAGTGCATCGGTGCACCGTTTCGTTTAATAGCGAGATAGGCATAATCGCGAACACCCTTAATACGAATAGCCGGCGCCGTCACACGACCCCATTCAGCGAGTGGATTGCTGCCAATATGCTTCGAGAGCGAAAGCCAACGCCTCAGGACTTCTTCATTCTTGTAGGCATCGTTGACACCCTTGAGTTCGTCGAGAAAACGATCCAATATTTCGCCTTCAGAAAATACCTCTTCATCAGAAAGAGAGCTATAGAGACGAGAGAGAGCCTCGTGAATATTCTTTGCAGTCGCATGATCGACGTGCCAACGAGCGAGAAAATCATTCGTCTCACGTTCACGGAAGAATGCTGAATCGAGCATCAAGAAAAAACGAAAACGATTCCGACTCTTTTCATCCTTACCCAATATAGAAAGAAGAACTTCTTCTGGAACTATAGCTCCAATCGAATCGATGTACTGGGTCAATTCATCAAATGCTGACTTTGCTTCTTTAAACACTTTATTTCCTCGTATCGCATCGAGTCCAGCTGCCTCAATCTGTCGGACGCGTTCACGCGTAATACCCGAGAGATCACCAATAGCTTCGAGTGTCTCACGCTTCGCATTCGTACCCAAACCAAAACGACGCACCAAAACTTCTCGCGCACGAGGTGGTGCAGCGACCAGAAGCCGCTTCACGAGCGTGGCGCTATCGAAGGAGAAAGAAGCGGGCGCCGCCATCTTCCCTTTCTTCGTTTTGGTTGTATTAGTCATGTGGTGTAATTTATAGCAAACGTCTTATAAAGAGTCAATAGGCGACGCATCGTCGTGCCGTCAAGTAGGATTATACCACAAGATTAATTACTTTTCCTGCTACAAAAACGACTCGTTTTGGCTCTTTCCCGCCGAGCGCTGTAACTACTGTCGGGAGCTTCAAAGCCTCGGTTAAGGCCTCGGATTCTTCGGCCGACGGCGAAATACGAATAGAGCCGCGCCGTCGGCCTCCGACCTGCACAATAACTTCATTCTCTCTCGAAGCAATGAGACTCTCATCAAACTCCGGCCACGACTGTTCATGGACACTTCCTTCCCCTTCAAGTTTTTCCCAAAGATGTTCGGCGAGATGCGGCGCAAATGGCGCAAGCATGATAACGTAGTCCTTTACCATTGATTTCGAAGCGTCTAACGGTTTTTCAAATTCATTTAAAAGCGACATAAGTGCTGCAATAGCTGTGTTGAACTTAAACCGATCTCCATCGCTTGAAATTTTTACATTCGTCTCTGCCACTAACGATTTTATAGAATTTGGAATTATTCGTTTCCCTTTTTCTAGGTTTCCTGAAAAAATTATTGAAGAGGGTGAAAGGTTTTCAAATTTCGAAACAAAACGCGCGACTCGTTCGAGAAACTTTCTCATAGCGGCAACACCATCGAGACTCCATGGATAATTCCCCGGTTCGTTATATGGACCGATAAAAGCGAGATACATACGCACCGCATCAGCTCCATACTTTTGTACAAACGTGTCAGGATTCAACACATTTCCTTTTGACTTACTCATCTTCGTTCCGTCTGGACCCATAATGAGCCCACGATTAAACCGCTCGGCAAACGGCTCATCGACCGACACGAGTGCGAGATCATACAATGCTTTCATAAAGAATCGTGCATACAGAAGATGCATCGTCGTATGTTCACTCCCGCCCGAATACCGATTAACCGGCATCCATTTCTTCATAAGTGACGCGTCAGAAAAATCATGCGCATCTTTTGGATCGAGATAGCGAAGGAAATACCATGACGAATCCACGAACGTATCGAGCGTATCGTATTCTGGCGTCCATCCTTCACCAAAGATTTGCGTTACACGTTCTTTTAACTCTTTTGAGGATGCGAGTGGTGCTTCTCCAGTTGGTTTGAAATCAACATCGGTCGGCAAGAGCCACGGTAAATGTTCAGAAGGAATTGCATGAGGTTTCCCTTCTGGGTCATACACCATCGGCATTGGGCAACCCCAATAGCGCTGACGGCTCACGAGCCAATCACGAATACGATACTGTGTCGCCTTTTCTCCACCTACAGAATCAACAATGTCCCATTTCGCTTCTTCGCTTCTACGACCAGAAAATTCTCCCGAATTAATAAGCACGCCTTCTTCGGTGTAAGCAATGTCGCCTTCGTGCGCGAGTCGTGCCAGCCAGATATCCATTTCAGCATGCACCATATACGTAGTTGTCATCTTCTTTGGGTCCTCCCAGTACGCTTCGTGTTCCTCTTCTTCTTCAGGTGCTATCGGTACCTGTTCATCATTTTCTAAATCAAAAGAAACAAGCGTTGTGTACGAGACACGATTTTTATCTTTATGTGCAGCAAAATATTCAGCACGCACTTCTCCGCCAAGTACACGCGGATTCTTCAAATTTTTATATCCGGTTTCTTCTTCAACTTCGCGTTGTGCTGCCGCGACCACATCTTCTCCTTCTTCAATCCCGCCCATAGGAAGGGTAATCCACGGATGTTTCTTCCATCGTAGACAGAGAATAGTGCCGTCTTTCGGATTGCGGACAAATGCTTGTACATTTCGACGCTCAACGATTTCTTTCCCTTCTACTGGCGGATTCCGTTTATCGATGCGTTCAGGTATCACTACCTCTTTGATAGGAAGATTCATTTTCTGTGCGAATTCAAAATCGCGTTCATCGTGTGCCGGTACTGCCATCACCGCACCGGTACCATACGAACCGAGCACATAATCGGCAACATATACTGGAATTTCTTCTTTGGTTGCGGGATTTATCGCTGAAATACCTTCAAGACATATGCCAGTCTTTTCTTTATTTTCACTGCGTTCTCTCTCTGTTTTTTTCTTCGTTGCGTTTATATATTTCTCGACTTCTTTCTTATTCGTAATAGACATCGTAAGTCCATCAGTAGAAAGTAATGGATGCTCGGGGGCAAGCACCACATAGGTAGCACCAAAAATCGTGTCTGGCCGTGTGGTAAATACTTCAATATAGGGACTTACGATGTCCCTAGATTCTAAGGTTCGACCTTGGAAATCGGGTTTAAGGTCGAACCTTAACTTCGCGCCCTCGCTTTTCCCTATCCATGCGCGTTGCGCTTCTTTTATCTCTTCGCGCCACGGGAGTGTATCTAATCCGGTAAGCAACCGTTCTGCGTAATCAGTAATCTTAAGAAACCATTGGGTAAGCCATTTTTCTTCTACTGGTGTGCCGCATCGCTCACAACAACCATCGATAACTTGCTCATTTGCAAGCACGGTCTGATCTTTCGGACACCATTTTACTGATGCCTTACGTCGCTCAGCGAGACCTTGCTCAAAGAGTTTTGTGAAGAGCCACTGTGTCCACTGGTAGTAGCTCGGTTCGCAGGTAATAACTTCTTTACTCCAATCAAATGATCCCCCCATTGTCTTGAGTTGTTCACGCATCCGCGTCATATTTGCGTAGGTCCACTCTTTTGGATCTTCGCCATGTTTCATTGCCGCGTTTTCTGCTGGCAAGCCGAATGCATCAAACCCAATCGGGAAAAGAACATTCTTCCCTTGTGCACGAAGAAGACGTGCATAGATATCAGTTACCGCAAAGGCATACCAGTGACCAATATGAAGATCGCCTGAAGGATACGGAAACTCGAAAAGAAGGTAATAAGGATCTTTTGTGTCGTCAGCAAGATCGGTCGTATAGAGATCGAGACCAGCCCATTTCTCCTGGGCTTTTTTCTCTATTTCGCGATGATCATATGCCATAGTAGTTGTAAGGGATAAGGTAAAAGGTGTAAGTGAATTCTTATACTTTCATACTTAGACCTTGCATCTTAGACCTAGTTAAGTGGTGGGTAGAAACTCGGATCAATGGTGCGATCGAAACATACCTGGCCTGCAGCATGTTCCCAATTATCTTGCATCATTCCTTTCCCTCTCATTGGTGCAAATTCAGTAGGACCATTTATGACACCTTGATTTGCACGACTTTGTGCATTAAACACCGCACAAAGTTTGAATGAACGCTCTCCCGTTGTTTGATAGCTATATGCTGTTCCTGTTTGCGAATCTACAGGTAGAGAACCATAGGAGAGAGAATCATTCAGATCGGTTATTACCGCAGGCAATTTCTGTTTTGCTTGCCAATAATTCACCACTTGGGACTGTATATTTTGAAGATCATTCACTTTTATAGCATCGAAGCGTGCCAGACGCGCTTGTGCAGGAGTGCCCACAATAAAGAACCCGGCGACTATGGTCGCAATTGCCAAAATCACGACGCCGACACCCACAAAACGTTTTCGTTTAGGGAACGTGTCCCAGTATCCGCGTAGGTCGGCAATAAAATGCATAAAGACACCAGCCGCAACTAAGAAGATTACGAGAACTTTAAGCAAGAATGCTGAGGTAAGGTCTTCTCCATTAAGGAATGTCGTGAGAAGCGTAATAAGATCTCCGACAATCGCGACACCAGCGACGAAAAGCGTCAGTATTAATGCCCATTTTCGTACCCAAATCTCTTTACGAGAAGCATCTTGCACTATGTCTTTGCGTATAATCCACATAAGAAGCATATAGACCGGCAAGAGGATTATGATAGATGCCATCTGATAGCTGATACCACTCTGGTAAGGATCTGCTGGATAATAAGCCAGAGCGTTCGGAAATGTGTAGTTTATATATTCGAATGTAAGAAGAATAAAGGCGATAACACTCCAATAAAATGAAATCACGGCTCCTGCCCACAAGAAAAAGTCCTTTGGTGTTGTTTTTGGTTTATCCATTACCGCATTATACCACTTATTTTAACCATGAAGGAAGACCATCACCCCACAGACGCAAAGCCGTCTGCGGGGCACTCATCGCCTAACCATGTAAAAAAACCATAACATCGCCATCCTTGACGATGTACTCCTTCCCTTCGGTGCGGATTTTTGCCTGTTCACGTGCCGCGGCCCAGCCACCTGTCGCGAGCAAATCATCCGTCGAGACGACCTCGGCGCGGATAAACTTTTCTGCGAAATCGTTATGGATCGCGGCGCCCGCAGCGGGCGCCGCGCTGCCGCGCGTAATAGTCCATGCTCGCGTTTCGTCAGCACCCGTCGTAAAGAATGAAATAAGACCGAGCGTCTCGTACGCTCCGCGAATCAGGCCGACGAGACCGTCTTCCTGAGCGCCAAGTTCTTGGCGGAAACTTTCTCTATCCTCGTCAGCAACATCGTTCAACTCGCGTTCGATCGCCGCATCCACCAACACATACTGTGCTCCAAGCTCGTGAATAAGGTTATACGTTTTTTCTGCCCTGCCGTCAGCCGCTTCGTCGATATTATGACCGCCACTTTTCTTATTTAAAGCGTACAGAATCGGCTTCATTGTAAGAAGATTGAGTGACGCAATACGCTTTTTTTCTTCATCAGCAAGTCCTGCGTGGATTGCCAGTTTCCCTACCGAAAAGCTCTGTGCGAGTTTTATAAGTGCCGTATCTTCTATCGCCGCATTTTTATCACCTGATTTAAGATCTCCAGCCAATTTATCGCGACGCTTCCGCACCTGTTCTGCATCCGAGAGAATCAGTTCGAGATTAATGATTTCTATATCTCTCACTGGTTCAATCGTTTCTTCAACATGCAATACATTTGAATCATCGAAGAATCGTACGACTTGGAGTATCGCATCGGTCTCACGAATATTCGCAAGAAATTGATTCCCCAATCCCTCGCCTTCAGCTGCGCCCTTCACTAACCCTGCTATATCGACGAATTCTATCGCCGCCGGAATGGTCTTCGCCGACTTCGAGAGTTCGGTCAGTTTCTGAAGCCGCGCATCAGGTACACCAACAATTCCCACTGACGGGTCGATGGTACAAAAAGGATAATTTTCCGCCGGCACTGCCGCTTTCGTAAGTGCATTAAAAAGCGTCGATTTACCGACATTTGGGAGACCGACGATTCCTATCTTTAGTTTTGTACCAGCCATGAGTAGTTACTGAGATGTACCCCGAGACATGCAGTTGCTCTTGCGTGCCGATGATCTTCTCTACAGTGTTAAGCACTATCGCACGCTTCTGATCGAAGCTCAAGTCGTGGAGAATCTTGCGTGCTGATTCTGCGAAGATCGCTATCTCCTCTTCATTCGGAGCAGTTTGAAGATCGACTCGTTGTAATTCCTGTCGCGCTCTGGAGATTTGTAACTCGAGTGACGTTACTTCTTCACGCAGAGGTATGGCGTATTCCTTCAGTTGCTCCATGGTAAGAAGTCCTGCTCCATACGCCTTTGTATATCGTTCTTCCTTTTCCCTCAGCTTACTGACCTGCTTAATCATTACCTCGGTATCGTCCATCGAAACGCTCGTCTTATTTTGACGGCTCTTTATCCAACGCTCGATTTGCTTCATAAGCAGTGCCGGCGAACTCATCAGATCAGCAATCTTTGACCAGACCAGTTTATCGGCGACTCGTGCATTGATAGGATGTTCATGACATTTCCTAGGTAGTGGAAACGCCAGAATCTTGTCGCAACAATCGTAATATAGGTACTTACCTTGCCGTCGTCCGGCACCAATACGTTTCTGACCACATACACACGATATCTTGCCACCAAGAAGGTAATCGTATTTTTTGCTTCTTGGATTGAGTGCGGCATGTTCAGAGAGTCGCGTACGTGCTCGATTGAATAGCTCTTCATCAATAATTACCGGAACAGGAACATACATCCATTCACTTTTTGGTCGGCGTTTGGTGCTACTCTTCTTTATTCTGCGATATTTCTCTTTGCTGATTGGATTCTTTGGCTCAACGGAAACAGAACTGTACCAATGCGCTCTACCGATATAACCCTCGTTCCGCAACATGGTCGTCAGTGTGCTGGTACTCCAAACGCCACGCTTACTTCGTCGAGGGGCTATTCGAAGTTCCTGTAATCTGCGCACTACTTGGCGGATAGTTAGTCCTTCATCGCCAACCCAGGTGAAGATTTTTCTCACGGTCGTCGCCTCTTCTTCGTTGATTTCATAGTGCCCATGAATCTTTTCTTGGTTTGGTAGTTTTTGGTTCGGAATACGGTTGTATCCAAACAGCGGACGACTTGCGATAATGTGACCCTCTTTAATTGCGCGCAATTTACCCAGTCGGAAACGTTCGATTATTTTCGCGCGTTCATATTCTGCAAACAGACCCCTAAAGCCATGGAATATCTTTTCCTCGCTAT
>JBBABN010000002.1:0-30931 GCA_041657665.1 Minisyncoccota bacterium | reverse complement strand
GCTATTCTTCGGTGAAGATACTGTAACGAAGATCACTTCAATTTCCGCCGCCGCCAATTCCTCCATCACAAGCGCCTGATACGAGTACCGACGAGCGAGACGGTCTGGGTCGTAACACAACACTGCATCCCACAATCCCTTCTTCGCGTCTTGTCGTAACTCATCTAGGGCAGGACGAACGAGCACGTCGCCGCTCCATCCGTCATCTCTGTATTCCTTCACGACAGTGAGACCGTGTTTCTTGGTATATTCGTGTACTGACTCGAGCTGTGTTTCGATAGTGCCATCTTCTTCCTGTTTTGCAGTTGAGACACGCGCGTAAATGGCTATCATTCTTATTGGTTTTCCGGCGTCAATGCTTATTGTTTCCATGGTGGATTTTGATTAGGTACAAGAGCAACATGCCCCTGAATCGGCTCAGGAGTCAAACAGCGGAAGTTGGTAACCGAAGAGGACGTCCCCAATCTCTTCAGTACTTCCTCGAACAGAACATCGAAAGCCGCATCAACTCTGTTTGATTCAGTTGATGTTTCTATTTCCGAATATTGGATATGTGGTTCGATGTTTTTTTTCATAGCTGACACTTGGCCAGGTGATGCGAGCCCCCTACCCCCAACAAGCGATTAGCTCAGGGGAAAGCCGTGCCCTTAATCCGTTGTATGTTGGAGGGCGACTTGGTTTCAGTTGTAGTACCGAGGAGCGCAAGCGCATTCGGCCCCGAACATGATTGCGTTAGAAACCTCTCGCTAAACCGCAATCATCGTTGGCTCATTGCCGACACTCGGCGTCCCTGTACCGCGGGACCACGGAGCCGCTCCTGTGACTGTTTTATTTTTACAAGCCCCTCACAGGGTTCGCCCCAGGGCTTGAATAGGCATGCATTTCTACATGCTGGTGTTTGACTCGAAGGTCTTTCGTTTCCGGTCGGATTTGTAAACAGATCCGCCACCTACTAAATGGGAGTTGGCTACCCGAACATCCAGTAAGGAGCGGATCTGTGTAGCCAACTGTCCGGAAATACAAAAGACCTCCAACCCGCATACGACATTTAAGTCATGTGCAAATTGGAGGTCTCTTGGCTCAACGCTTGGGTCGATTCCCCAAGCGTCAACTAAAACGAACGAGTCCTACGTCGGCTAGGAGTTTCATGTTGAGGCGGTTCGCAACCGAGCTGTCTCGGTTCAACACATGTAACCGGTTATCGAAACTGGTCACCTATAGCTATCGAAGCTCCGACGATTTTCGTCTTAGTTTTTTAACGTGATGGGGTGTGTGAAGGAGCCACCTTCTTCGAATCTGATGGCAGAATACCATACTGTTCGCCTGTGCAAGACCTAGAATGCCTCTCGGTCGCCGAATCTGTGGATAACTCACATTCCACGATTATTGCCCCAACAAAAGCGAGTACTTACGCCATATTTTATGGCTAGAGTTGAAAATGTTATATGCCGAATTGCTACTGTCGGTGGTCGGAACCCTATTTTTCTTCCTTTTTCATGGATACTCTACGTTTCTTCTTAGCGTCGCAAATTACTGTATATACAGCAAAAGCGAGGGCAAAAATTAAGTAACCGATGACAACCACATTAAGAATGCTATTGATTGGTTCCGTCTCCAAATCCGTTCCAAATATGATTAGTAGGACGATTCCTCCAATTACCCACCCTGCAATTTTGAGAGCTTTGTTGTGCATACTCATTTCTTAAGCGTCCCTCTCACCCCGAAACTCGTCTGGGAGTCGAGGGCGAGTTGCAATGATCCGACGCTTGTTGGGTCGCTTATGAGCTTAACCGCGCGATCCTCGGGTACGTATCCGTTGAAGGTTGCTCCTGCGACCGCCTCGCTCTCGTTCTCAACGATTAGATGGTGGGTGCTTGCGTCTATTGACGGAATGACTGTGCTTTCGACCACCACTACGCTGTAGTTACCAAGAAGCGTCTTGAGACGGTCGCTATAGTAGATTTTCGCCTCGCGGATGTTATTGGTGTCGTCACTCTTCAAGTCCCACTGAAGGAGCCCCGGGACTATTGCGATTGCTGTGAAGTTGTTACTCAAAAGGTCACACCGCATGATGTCATAGAGCGTTTTTGGGACGAAGACCATCGTCGTCCTGTCGGCAGATAGTGCCTCCTTGTTTGTTGGGACATTAACAGTGCTGGCTTTGCCACACAGCGTCCTGAAGGTCTCGGGTGTTGGGTTGGCGACAAATGTCTTGAGAAGCGAAGTGTCCCATGTAAAAGCTGTAATGTTTTTGATGCTTTTCAGACCTGCCAATTTCTTCTGTATCTGTTGTGCTGTCGATGCCCAACTATCCGCCGCTGACTGAGTATCCGGTGTAGGTTGAGACAGTTTTGTGCACAGAGCTTGGATCTGTGAGGTAAGAGAATTGCTTGAAGCGCTTATCGCTGATATTTCCTGACATGCCTGTGCGGTCTGAGTATCCATAGTCCGCACGATTCCCTTTGTGGGCGTAGAAGCGGTGGCAGGAGCAACATGGGTCGTAGTCGGTGATGAACTAGCCACACGGGCTCGAACAGGTGCTGAAGCGCTTGCTTGGGCTGGCGTTGACGTTGCTACTGGAGCTACAGCTTGGGGTGTTGGTGTACCGAAAGAGAAGAAGGTGAGAACAGCAACTGTACCTGCGGCAATCTGATGCCAGAATGTTGAAAATATCCCCATAGGTTTTCTGTGATCGGATAAACCTATGTGACGGGTAGCACAAAGCCCGCCACAAAGGTGGGGCTTGCGCCCCCATACCGGTTCCCCGATATGGCCGATCAAAGCGTCCCTTTATGACGGGCTTTCTGGCTTTGATCGGACTTTGGAACCATGCCGAGGATTACTCGCCGGTTTGGGCTCCTGTCACTTCCGTGACTCTTTCATTGTACCGCAAGAAACGTAGGTATCTAGTGGACTCTGGTGATTGTTATTTTCGAGTCGGTAAGAAAACGCGTCAATCGCCTTGTTTCTTGTCCTCCAGCCGGAACCTTTCCATAGAATTTCTGCTTGCCAGTTCTTCTTATGCAATATGAGATATTGAGGATGTGTTTGGCTCGAGTCATCGAAACATATAACAACCTACGTTCATCGCCAATGAATTCACCATCGTTCCTCCCAGGGAGGAACTCGTCCTCCGCGCCAACGATAAAGCACGCATCAAAAGTAAGCCCTTTTGCCTGATGCATAGTCAAGATGCTCACGGCATCATGGTCCGTCTCCTGCTCAATCATGTCTGACATCGTTCCGATTCCCTGTACGAGCTTCTCCACAGTGTCGGCTCCTGTCTCATCAACGAGCTTTGTGAGGTATGTTTTTACTTTCCCTCGAATCACTTCATCAACGATGCAATCCATAGTTACTTTGTCTACAACGGCCGTCATACTCTCTAAGACCCTTAGTTCTTTTATTCGTGTATCAATACCATCGAGAAACGCCTTTATCTTTACTCCCAGTGCTCCGAGTATTGTAGGATTTACGCGCACTTCTTCAAGGACGATATCAAGCCGTACCGCCTTGGTCGATGCATACTTCCAGAGTTCGTCTATGCATTTCTCACCAAGACCGTTTCTTTCGAGTTGAATAAGTGTTCGCAAGGCCAGAGCATCATGCTCGTCCGCCATTATTCTGAGAAGAGAGAGAACCCTTCTGTACTCCCTCGATTCTGTTAGTTCATCTTCAAGTGCGAGCGATACCTTTACCCCATGTGCTACGAGTTGCTCTTTGATCGGATCGAAGATAGCGCGGCTTTTCGATAGAATGACTATTTTCTCTGGAGACATTCCGGCGTCGATAAGCTCCTTAATCTTTGTTGCCACGAACATAGCTTCCTTGTCTTGATCGGCACACTGAATAAGATTGACTTCCCCATCTCCCGCACCATCTCTCGGCTTAGTTGTTTTCGGAAGACGTTGTGTATCTTGATCGGCAACGAACTCTGCTTGCTGAATAATGGATCGATCACACCGGTAACATGTGGTGAGCTTAAGCCGAGCCGCGTTGTCGTATACCTCAGGAAATTGTCGGATACCGTTCGGGTTAGCATAACGAAAGCCGTAAATACTCTGATCGTCATCTCCGACTACGAAGATTTTGGCACCTCTTGTCGCGAGTGATCTAACGACGGAGAGGTCGCATGCGTTCAGGTCTTGGTACTCATCAATTAATACATATTTGTAATTGTTGTCGATTTTGAATTCAGCATTTTGGTCGAGTGATCGTTTGAGTTTGTAGACGAGTTCAGCGCGCAATGTCTCTCCGTAAACCGTCTTATGTGCCTGTAATGCCCCTAAGAATTTGGGATCCGGAAACGAATCGCTCCACCCGACCTCCTCGGCCTTCAGTGTTTCCCAATCTGCGGAGAGCCGGCTGATAAGATCTTGGACATCTCTTATGTTCGTTGCAGTAAGTATCTTCTTGAGGTCTTCTTGAATGATATACCTTTCTTCCCAGTCATCAGCGATACGTACAGGACGCGGTAATTCTTCTATCGTCTTAGAGTTTCCGAGGATTTGCTTCAGCGCGAAGGAGTGCAATGTGGAGACGGTGGGTGTGATTATTCCGTAAGGTTTCAACGCCTCTCCAAGATCGTGCCTTAATTGTGCCGCGGCAAGACGAGTAAACGTAAGAGCGAGAATGTCTTGCGGGACAATACTGTGTCCAAGTACCAACCACAATACTTTGCGAGTCAGAACATGGGTCTTTCCTGTGCCGGGGCCAGCAAGGAGACGTGCGTGGCCATCTACATGTTCAATCGCGACCCTCTGTTCATCGGTAATGCCGTCAAAGATCTTTACTGATATTTCTTCATTCATAAGTCAGATGTACTAAACGCTCGAGACATCAGAGAAGAAGTTAGCTGGTCAATTTTAAGATGCGATTCACTTTGGTATTTTTGTGTAGCTCTTAGATGCTGTACTCTTTCTGCAAATTCATTTTGTAGCTTTGTCGGAGGAATTGGCACTGGAAGTTCTTTTAATGCTCCAAGATTGAGACCTTTTACTGCCTGTCCCACCATCCGGCTACTCATCCAATTTTGTGCCCATGTCGAATTCAGGAATTCCATGACATATATGTTTTGGATATCGGACATAATAGCAAGCCGAGCGGTATCTTGGGTAATGTTTGCTCCTATTAGCTCCTCTGGGACAATACATGTCCTACCAACCGTACCTCGGATAGTAACAAGTATGTCGCCCGCGGTTAGAGTTGAGCGTTTGTATTGGGCGGCGATAGAAGGTGTTGTTTTCTTCAAGTATGGTAAGTGCAGACGAGAATATTTAATATCGAGTACCCGAACATAAGGAATCCCGCTTTCAATGTCAGGGCCCGGCTTAAGAATGCCATAGGAGATGGGTCGCTTCGGATCAACTATCTCAATAAGCCGCTTCGTCGGAAACATAGTATTTTCTGGATTCCCGAACATCTTATTGAACAGCGCCGGAATTGCTTCAGTCATCTTCTGGTCTGCCATGTCTCGCTTTTCTTTTAATCCCTCTGCCTCGCGCAAAAGTGCGACTGTCCGTTCTTGCTCTCTTGGGTCTGGCTCCCCATTCTTATCTACTGGTAACACCACGGGTAATTTCTTTATGTATTCCGACGATATGTGTCTTAACCCAGCACCCTTGAATCCTCTTTCTAGCAAAGGCATGTTCTTGAGGAGATAGAAGTGAATGTATTCTGCCGAAATCTTCTTATCCTTCGCGCAGAGAATGAAAACATCGGTGCTGGTCGAGAATGCGTTTGAATAATGCACGCTTGGTGCTCCCCCTGTGCCGAGAATTATTGCCTCTTTTGTGTAGTCGGCGCGATCGAACCATTTGCTCTGTATCTGACTTGAAGTGAAGAATGGGTACGTGCCTGTTATTAATCCATCGCCAGCTTTATGTCGTGACTTTGGTTGGAATTCGAGTACGTCTTGCAACTGGAAGGTCTTATGTTCCATATCACAGTTTCTTCTCCAATCGCTTGAGACCTTCGGCGATCTCATCCTCAAGAACGAGAACCTCGGAGATTATTTCTTTCGGATCTTGATGAACGGTGTCATCCACAACCGTTGGTTTATAGCGCGATGCTGTGAGATTGTATTCCTCCGCAACCATTTGCTCTCGTGAAGCAAACCAGCTATGGAGTCCCTCTTCTCGTTTTTCATACGCCGCTGGAAGATCCTTGAGATTGTCATTTGATGGATCCGGTTGGCGTTTGTCATCGAGAGTAAGGCCATCTCCAGTGACTTCGTAGAACCAGACATTGTCCGTCTTACCGCCTTTGGTGTAGAAGATGATCGCTGTTTTTACTCCTGCATATGGCTTGAACACGCCCGAAGGTAAACTCACGACCGCATTGATTTGGCACGTATCGAGCAGAAGTTCTCGCATCTTCTTGTGGGCACCCGTTGATCCGAAGAGCACACCTTCCGGCACGATGACTGCACACCGTCCGCCATCTATGAGGTGGTCGTACATGTATTTCAGGAACAGGAGTTCAGTTTTTGTTGTGCTAAGCCCGATATCTTCCTGAATGGATTCCTCATTGATATTCCCAGAGAAGGGAGGGTTCGCGAGGACGAGGTCATATTTCTGCTTCTTTCCCTCCGGTAGTGTAAGAGGGTCGAAGTTGATCACGTTCGATTGCGACAGGTCATGAAGGTAGAGGTTCATGATCGCCACTTTGATCATGTCGGAATCGTTATCGTATCCATTGATTGCTTTGGTCCGAAGAAATTCGTGCTGTGCTGGCGTCAGTTTGTCACCAGTCGCGTGTCCTGCTTCAATCTCATCCTTGCTACTGTTTGCACGAACGATGTGCTTGTATGTCTCGATGAGAAATCCTGCTGTGCCGCAAGCTGGGTCAAGGATGAGATCAGACGGTTTGGGCTTCACAATCTCAATCATCGCTTTGATGATGTGGCGTGGCGTTCTGAATTGGCCATTGGTACCAGATACCGCAATTTTGTTGAGAAGATACTCATAAAGATCACCCTTAACATCTGTCTCGTACTTGTCGGTATTGTTGTAGTCCATTGCATCAATAATGCTGACGATGGATTTGAGTGTCGGCCGATTGTAGACCTTGAGATGCGCCTGACGAAACAGCATTTTGCCCGTCGGTGTGAGCTTTGGCAATTCTTGGAGATGTTCGAAGACATCTACGAGCGTGTTGTAGAGCTCGTCGCCGGCGAGTCGACTGATCACACGCCAACTGAACTTGCTGATTTTGCCATTGAAGATGCTTTCGTACTCTTTGCCCGAGAGTTTAGCGAGTCGTTCCTGTTGCTCATCAAACTCAGTGAGCGATTTCAGGAACATGAGGTAGCTGATCTGCTCGATCGCCGCCATCGGATTATTCACCCCACCAGCGAAGAGTTCATCCATCAAGCGATCTACCTTTTGTTTAAGGTCTGAGTTTGTGAACTGGAGTGTCATTAGGTTTATTCTACTATGCTCAGCGCGGGACTTGTCCGCACTGCATCGAACACTGCCTTAATTTTTGTATCAAAGCGAGCGACGTAGGTGCGCGTACCGCCAAATTGTGTGAAGGGTGGCTGGTCAAGGAACCCGTAGTCACTGCTCGCAAACTGCGCAAGAAGGCGCGAACTCTGGCTCAACTGCGCCACAAGTACCTTAAGCAATCGTGTCTGATCAAGGTTGAGATCGTTATCAGTTCGGATGCTATCTACCAGCCCGAGGAGCTGTTCCTCCCTTGTTGGTAACTTCTGGGTACCGAGTCCTGCTTTTACATAATCCAACAGTCCGGCGAAAGTGCGATATGCGCGTGAAAGGTTCCGTTCGTTGAAGTATTCCTCCGGTTTATCAAGCACGTTAACGCGAAGATATTCTTCAACCTCGTCGTCAGCACCTACATTTATTTTCTCTTCAAATTCCGGATGTTCATTGATAACCTCCCGAATCGCTTTTTCCCATTTCGTGATGTAGACAAGACGATCGACTTTTTCACCCTCTGGTCCGACTTCTATATTTTCTGTAAAAGCCATCTCATCCTGACCGTCATAGGTCTGCACTGGCTTCGGAGGCAATGGTGGACCCGAAGTCCCTCCGCCACCAGTTCCGCCAGTAGGAGTCGGCGCTTCAAAGTCATATTCTTCTTCGAAGTACTTCACTACTTCACAAAAGTCGAGAACGAGGAATTGATTCTTCTCTGTACCATCTGAGAAGGTGTATTTCCGCGTGCCACGTCCTTTGATTTGGATATAAGTCGTTGGTGATGCGATTGGGCGCGCAAGCACAATATTGAGCACCTCTGGGCAATCAAAGCCAGTGGTCAACATATCTACACTCACCGCTACGCGAGGATAGAAGTTCTCGTCTTTACGGAATTGCTTTGCCAGATCAGAAGCACCCTTTACACGCGATGTGATAACTTCTGCGAACTTGCCAGCATGCTCTGGAGTGAGCCGATTGAGTTCCTTCGCGAGAGCCACTGCATGATTTTGAGAGACCGCAAATATGATGGATTTCCCTATAGCTCCATCAGGAGTTTTGAGTGCGTTCTCCAAGAACTGTCTGCAAATAAGCTCGTTCCGTTTTGGGACGAGCACCTTCCGCTCAATCTGTGATATGCGATACGTGTAATTCTCACCATCAATTTCGATTCCCCACCCTTCTTCGGACACTGCCTCTTTCGTGATTATCGACACCATGCGGGCAATGCGTGGTTTTACAAGGAAGCCGTCTCTCACTCCATCCTGAATTGTGTACCTGAATGTTGGCGTACTTATATCGCATCCGAAGTGCTTGTAGCTGTCGCGCACGAAGCGGTATTCGAGCTTGAGTGGATCATCATCACGAAGCTTCTCGAGATCAATATTCTTTAGGAAATCGTTCGGAGTCGCTGTTAGTCCGATACGAGTTGCTTGGAAGTATTCAACTACCTGCCGTGGGAGCTCGCCGTAGATAGACCGATGCGCTTCATCATTGAACACGAGATCGAAGTACCCAGGACTGAAATCCTCTCTAAAGTGAATGTTTAAACTCTGTATAGTAGCGACCACTATGCTTGCTCCGCCGAACACAGCATGCTGTCCTGGCTTGTAACGAACAACGCGGTAATCGTCTTTGAATGCGATCTGAAATGCATCGAGTGCCTGCTTTGCAAGGTCGATACGATCGACAACGAATAGCACGCGTTCGGCTTGATGTGCTTTAAGGAATCGGTCGATAATAGCCGCCGCGAGTCGCGTCTTGCCAGTTCCTGTCGCCATCTCGAGAAGAAATGAGTGCTTCCCTTCGTCATACTGCTTGGCTATCGTGTCCGACGCCATTATTTGATACGGCCGATCAGATATTTCGGTATTGTGGCTTATGGACGAAAGAGGTTTACGCGAGAGCTTCAGATCATGACGGCGCTGAAGGTCTTGTGGTGAGATAAACCGTTCTATCGGCGTTGCGTCACTCTCCTCCAAATCCCAGAAGTATAGTTGCTCTGAGTTCGCTAGAAAGACATACCTGCACTTATTGGCCTCGGCATACCCACGCGCCTGATTCTTTGCCATGTATGGGTCAATCGAATCCTTTTTCGCTTCCACGAGTCCAAGGTTATGACCATTACGATCGAGGAGCAGATAGTCCATGTATCCAGCTTCCGAATGTTGTTCGGTAAGTACATTCCGTTCACGGCCCTCAAGCACCCATCCGGATTCTTGGAGTTTCCGATTTATAACAATACGAGCGTCCTGCTCGGTGATAGCGTGACTCAGATTATCTTGTTCATTCGACATGATTGCCAGCTATTTTAGCATTTTCGGTCTTGATTGAACAGAGTAAATGTTGTTCCCTATAACCTCGTTTTTCATAGACCTGTTGATTACTTCTGTATCTTATTATGCAAATTCTTGTGATAATCATGATATGAGAAAACCCCCGAAGGGGTTTCCTCAAAATGCTACTTCCCGTGTAGCAAGTCGTTCAAAGAATCTACTTTCTTCTGTTCGAGGAGAGTGTCGAGGTGCATATCGGATCTGACTCCAAAGTCCACATCGTATTCCTTTTCTATAGTCCCTACGAAGGTGTCGCCTCGTTTACCACGGAGCGGCCCTTTTTCGTTCCGGGACCTACAACCAGCCATACCAGGAGCGTCATTTGTACAACGCTTCGCCATATTTCTTTTTGCAATTACGCTGAAGAAGGTTCGACTACTTCCTTCTGACCGCTCATCACGGTCTGCTGTGGCCCGTTAGGTCAGTCAGAAGTGCATTGTCGCGTGTGATTATAACATTTTGGGTAATCTCAACACAAGACAAAAGCGGTTACACCACGTTTGATTCAATCATCCCTTTGTACCGCCGCTTTGCGTACTCCAACCCTAGGCAAGTCCGGCACCCTACTTTATTTGTCATCGGATGGTGAAAGAGAACTCCCACTTTCTTGCCGCATAATGGGCAAGCAAACCAGAAACGTGTTCCGTTGAAGCATGTGTTTGAGGTAGTCAGATCGACTTTCAGTCCAAGCTCTTTTATCTCCACGTCCAGTGCCATCTTCTTCAGCTGGGTACGACACGCCCTAACGATGTCGTTGATCCTGACTTTCCGGCAGTTTTCGACTAAATACGATTTTCCTAAATCACTTGGGTTCAATGTTTTCATTGTTGTTGTGGTTAACAGTAAATTGCTGGCTCTCTGCGACAAAGGCGGTCTTCGCCGTCACATTCACCTTGAACGTTGGTGACTTCATCCGTATCAAGGTACTCAAGGCGGCCTCGTATTGTCTGGTGGCTCGGTCAAGCTCCTTGCTGATCATTAAGAAATGTCCGACGAGATTGCAGTTTACTAAATCATTCTGTGACCCTCTCAGGGCACTAGAGTTTTCCATTATTCTAACGAATGCATTGGCGACGACTTGTGCTGTCGCCTTCTCGCTCGCGGTCTTGCAGGCGTATTCTTCAATAAGCTGACTGGCAACATTCATTGCCATTGCTCCATTACAAACGGATTCGCGCAATGGAATCTGTGTATCTAGCCCGAAGTAATTGGCTATTTCCAAGAAGGCGTCCCCCCTCCCTTTTCCGGACGGCAACTTATTGCCCTTGAACTTGGGGAGTATCTCTTTATCGACCTTGTTGAATAGCTTTTTTGGTAAATCCGTCTGATTGAAGATAGCCGAGGCGGCTTGAGCCAAGATCCGCACCTCGTCCGTGGTAATCGTGGTATTGACCCTAGAAATCGGCGATCCTTTCGTCTCTCGCCTGATTATTGCTTTGTTGGTTCTCATAAGTCCTGTTGTGGCTCGTTGTGGGCTTCTTGGGCGCGAGTTTATGCTGAGAGCGCTCTCTTGTCCCCAACTGCTAACAACGACCGTTTAACCGTCCTGTAATCCGGACGTGGCAGTTTAATATCAAATACGAATGGCACGAGCTTTCTGCTTTCTAGATCAGAGGAGTTGTAGGTACGGTTCAGACCATGCCTATCTTCAACATAGGCCTAAATTATGGCTTATTTTCAGCTTAGATTCAAGCCACTACTATTCAATACAGCAATCAATCGCTTTTTTCACCAGTGTACCGAGCTTACCCACGAATCCTTTCTTTTCCTCATCCTGTTTATTAAGGGCGTCTTCATCGATTTTCTTTATGTTACCCACATTGAGCAATTTCATATTCAAGCCCCAGAATAACGAATACAAGTTATATGCCTTTCCGAATAGATCGTACGCTTCTTCCTTTCTATCCATACCCAACTGTTTTGTGCCGACTTCCATCAGACGATAGCTCGCTGCCAATAGATGCTTCGAAATACACCAGACCTCACCCTCGTATTCTTTAATAATCTTTTTTAACAATTCTTTTCTCATCTCGCGTACATCCTTAATTATGTCGTAGTATTCTGTCTTGCCGAGCTTCGCACCCGTAAAGAAGAAGTGCTCTTCGATAGAAACAAGATTCATGATGGCAATGCTTAAATCCTGATCAGACGACAAGTCCATCTTGTTCTGCTTTTTCATCTGATCTACTTTCTCGATAAATTCATTTAGATTTTTAATCGGAGTTTGTGTGTTGTCCATAAAATTATTTGGTTAAGAAATAAAATACAATACTAAGAAACACTAACGGACCAACCGGCATGGCCACTTTTTGAAATGGAAAGTAAGCGTGTCCGCCATTCTTTTCCTTTAGGAAAAAGTGCCAACTCGCGCCAAACCAGAAGCTGACGCTCCCTACAATAATTCCGATAAGAAGCGGATCAAGCCATGTAGAATATACTGCATTCGCGGGGTTGGCTATCATGCCCATAAAATAGAGCGGTATCACTATCAATAGATAGTAGCCGATGATCGTAACCCACACTCTACCCTTACAGTGGATATTCTTCTTATCAAGCCAGCTTTCTGTCCAGGTAATCATAGATACGGTTAGTCCTCCAATCCATAAGCCCGTAATAGAGTCATCGATACCGAGCCAGCGGGACAATCCTACCCCAGCTCCAACGGCTACCGTACAGATCGGACAAACCGCCAAAGCATGCTTTGCGAACAACACACTTGTCCCGACCGCAACAGTTACTAGAAAAAGAAATTTTTTCATGGGTTTATTGTACCTGTACCTTTAATCTGAAAAATTCAATGATGTCTCGATCACCAACAAGACACTTTGATCCATCCCATAAGAATGGAACACCGATAGTATCGGTTGGTATACCGCACAGAGAAGCCTTTGCCACCAAATCATCCGCATTCTGTTTGCTGTAATACACTTCTTTTTTTTCAAAAGAAACTTTGGCCTCAATATCATTGTCTTTTACGAATTCTTCAATAATCGCACAGTGCGGACAGCCATCGCCATAAAATAATACGATATCACTATCTGTAATCGTCGATGTAACCGCTGTAATCGTCGATGCAACCGATTGAGTATGTGGCTCAGTTTGAAATCTTTCTCCTGACAGACTAACGACAGCAAAGACAGCGACAAATGCAAATAATAGTCCCGGGATGAGTATGTTGTTTTTCATAAAGTGAATTACCCTAATTAAGATTACTTAATAATTTTAATCGCTTTACCATTTACCAAAGCATCGGCGATTTTTCCGTGAGCTGAATACAATATTCTCTGGTATGTACTGGCAGAAGTTTTCATCTTATCGGCGGATTCCTTCTGATCCAAATTATTCAAATAGCGCAATCGATACGCTTCCATCTCTTCGGTGGTAAGTTCTATCAAATCAAGATCCCTCATGGGAATACCTTGAGGTTTAAAGTAGGTAATATTCGGATCAAACTCTACACATCGGCAAAGTCTAGGTCTGGGCATATAGGTGAAATTATTCTTTAAAATAAGACTCTCCAGACTATTCTACTAAAGAATAATCTGGACAACCCTCTTTATTTTTGGGCTTTCAATGCTTCTTTTTCAGCTTTAATAATCTCAAGTTCTTCTAAAAGCATATTTTCCTCATTCTCTAATGCGGACAATTCATTCGTGGGAGAAATAAATCTCCTACGACCCTGCCCGTACCCACATCCATACCCACCATAGCATCCTCGTCCCATTCCATTACCAGCACCGCAAGGACCCATTCCTCTCCCAGTTCCGGCACCCTGACCCGTAGGGCCTGTTCCATCCATTCTTGGCATATTTTGTTTAAATTTTATTTGATAATTAGAGCAATTTCGACCTCTGCATATTGCCTCATATAGAGTATATACCCATAACTATGCCATGTCAACATTATCACAAAGCAGTGTGTGCATAACTCAATTATGTTAATTATTCGTAGCGCAACGCCTCTATCGGATTAAGCGCGGCGGCGCGACGCGCCGGATAATAGCCGAATACGATTCCCGTTATCGCAGAGACGCCGAATGCAATAAGTACCGACAGAAGCGAAACACTTGTTGTTACGAGACCGGTTAGATTCACGATGAAAGAAATCAGCCAGCCGAACACAATCCCGACACCGCCGCCAACGATGGTCAACACTACTGCTTCAGCTAGAAACTGATATCGAATATCGCTCGCTCGCGCTCCGATTGCCTTGCGCAATCCGATCTCTCTCGTGCGCTCGGTTACCGTGGTGAGCATCATATTCATAATGCCAATGCCGCCGACGACCAGCGAGATTCCGCCGATTGCCGCTAGAAGATAGGTAAGCGTCGAGGTAATGCTTGATGCTGATGAAAGAATATCATTTTGATTAAGAACGCTAAAATCAGCGAGCGTTGCATCACTTATTTTATGTCGATCCAAAAGAAGCGAGGTAATATCCGCCTGCACTTGAATCATAGCTGCCGGCGTAGCAGCTTGTACGGCGATAGTGGTCAGATACTGATCTCCGGAGAGATACCGCTGTGCACTTTTAGTAGGAATATAAATGACATCGTCTTGATTCTGGAAACCACTTCCTCCTTTGGCGACCGTAACGCCGATTACTTTAAACTCCATACCGTTGATTCGAATAGATTGCCCCACAGCATCAGACCCTTCTCCAAACAAATCATCGCGTGTGGTGGGACCAAGTACTGCGACTTTTGCTGCTGAATTATTCTGCATATCGGAAATGAATGACCCTTCTTCCACAGCCACATTGCGAATTTGCAGGTAGTTTGCCGTGACGCCAGTGACACTCGTATTAGTATTAGTACCCTTCGCGATAATTTGGTATCGGCCAGACACTTGGGCATCTACTGCTTCAACATCAGTAACCTCCGTCGCGATAGCTTCGGCATCTTCATTGGTGAGCGTTTTCGCACCTCCTCGACCAGTGTTCACACCAAAACCCTGCGTTCGTTGTGCGCCAGGTGTTATCTGGATGAGATTTGATCCGAGCGCTTCGATGGAGGAAGAAATGGTATTCGATGCACCAGTACCGATACTTACCATCGCGATAACTGATGAAATACCTATGACGATGCCGAGGATGGTTAACCCCGACCGCACTTTGTTTGCAGAAAGTGCGGCATAGGTTTCGTGTACAATGTCGTTAAAATTCATGGTGAGGTGCGTGTCGACGAACATGGGACTTCGAATCAGAAACTATCATCCCGTCGCGCAAGGTAATGATGCGTTCTGCATGTTCCGCCACATCATGTTCATGAGTAATCAAAATGACCGTGCGACCATGTTCACGATTTAGCTTTTGGAAAGTGCCCAGAACTATTTCCCCTGTTTTTGTATCGAGATTTCCAGTGGGTTCATCGGCCAAAATGAGCGAAGGATCATTCACGAGCGCCCGTGCTATCGCTACACGCTGAATCTGACCTCCAGAAAGTTGATTACTCATATGTCCGAAATGTGATTCGGTTAGCCCAGTAGCGATAAGCGCTCGTACCGATCGGTCTCTTCGCTCTTTTTCTTCTACCCCCGCATAAATAAGCGGCAGCATAACATTGCGCATAACGGTCGTGCGTGGAAGCAAGTTGAAGGCTTGAAACACGAAACCGATATGGAGCCGGCGTATGTCTGCCAATTGTTCATCCGTAAAAGTCGAAACATCCTCTTTATCAAGAAAGTAGGTGCCCGTTGTCGATGTATCGAGACATCCAAGAATGTGCATAAGCGTCGATTTGCCTGACCCGGAAGGACCTATAATTGCCACAAATTCACCATCCTCAATGCGAAATGACACACCATTCAGAGCTTGAAATTGCGTATCACCTGAACCATATATCTTAGTTATGTCTTTAATTTCGATCATTGTATCTGCTCGTCTAGAGTCGAATTCCTGAACCACCGAACTGACCTCCTGCAGTACTAGAGGGTGCAGTATTTGTGGTTGCTGTTCCAGAGATAGCACGCGCCACTATCTGTTGACTCTCTTGGAGGCCAGAGAGTATTTCTACATTCCTATCATCGGATATGCCGACGGTTACTTTTACTTGTTCGGGTGGGGTCGAAGAAATAACGCCTTGCGTGCTGTTCTCAGTAGAAAGTGCCGGCGTAAATACTTGTACATAACTCACGCCATTCTTCGTTTTTACCGCGGATGAAGGCACAGTAAGTACCTCTTTTCGCACAGCAACCTGAATAGCTGCATTAACGGTCATACCTGGTTTTATTCGTTCATCCTGCGAATCAAAAGTGATTTTAACCGTATACGAAACCACTCCTTGTGTAACGGTACCGATACCACTTACTTCGGCAACTGATCCGGTAAGAGACAATCCGTCTATGGCATCAAAGGTAATAGTTGCCTTATTACCAACTTTAATTTGAGCAGCATCAACTTCATTCAGCGACAGTTCAGCGACTTTTTGTTTTGTGATAAGTGTCGCGATGGACGCTCCATTACTTACATTCTCACCCATCTTTGCGGTAACTGATGCAACAATACCGTCAAACGGAGCTCGAACGGAGTAATCAGCAAGTGCTTCTTGTTTCTGACGAATAGATAATTCGCTTGAGCGCACATCCAGCGAATCGGCTCCCTCTTGAACATCATCAAGAGCTCGTTGAGCCGTTATGATTGATTTTTTTGTAGTCGCGAGAGTCGCGACTGTCGCATTGGCAGAAGAAACAAGCGGGATGACTGCAGTATAGGCTGTATTTGCTGGTTGCTGAGAAGAAGTGTCAGCGTGATTTCGGAAATAAACGATAGCATCCTGTATATATTTCGCAGCTTCAGCCACCGCGAGCGCTGTTTCATGAGTGTCGGCTATCACTGATGTGATTTCTTCTCCAGTTGATGTCTTAGTAATTTCTTGATACTTATGTGATACCTCTTCCAGAAGCGCGTCTGCCGCATCCCAGCTTGATGCTGCTTTATCTCGATATATCTTTCTCTCGTCACTACTTGTGTATCCTTGGCAACCTCCGAGATACCCCGTATTGCAATCGAAAAAATCTTTTAATGCCTCCATATCATCAGCCATATCGGTCGAGACAGAAATCAGTGTGGCGCGAGCACTGGTATACTCATCTGCCAAGTCAACTTGTGCTTGCGCGAGTGTTGTAGGATCAATGGTTATTAATTTTTCGTAAGAAAGCTGTGCTGTTTCGAGTTCATACGAAGCATTACCTGAATCAATTTGAGCAATGAGTGTTCCTGTCTTCACTTCCTGTCCAGATTTTGCATTCAAGTACAGAATATCTCCTGCGGATTTACTGGTAATCACGACTTGATTGGAAGCTGACACTTGTCCAGTTCCACTTAGTGAAGACACGACAGTTCCCTTTTCAACGGTCGCGAGAATATAACGAGTTTCGGCAGTACCATCGCTGAAACCTTGTACGGTTCCATAGACGGTTCCTGAAAGAATAATAAGCAAAAAGATAGCTATCTTTTTATGAGTAACGGTCCAGGTTTTTAGTTTTAGGAAAATTGTTTTCATACTTATCTGGATGACTCGTTATGTAGTGGAGTGTTCGGCGGAGGCGGTGCGAGTCGGACCAATTTCGCTTCGATTTGCCCTTCAGTATTTGGGGTACCGAGAACAACAATAAAATCTCCGACCGTAAGTTTGCTAGCCGGTATGATAGTGCGAAATTCGCGAATCTCAGTTCCTGTAGTAAAAACCACTGTTTTTTCAAGGTTGTCCGGCCCAGCAACGACGACAAAAGGAAGGGTGATACTCACGATTTTTCCAACCGCTCCATGCCCTCCTGGCATACCTGCCATTCCAGAAAATCCTTTTTGCATAAAAGATCCTCCCTGAGGATCTTTGAAATTTCTTTCAAAATTATCGCCAAAATGGCAAGCGAAAGACGCCTTACGCTCTCCAATAGCAATACCTGCCTGAAAAATAAGCAGAATGATTATACTGATAAAAATACCAACAAGAACACCTTTAAAGGATTGCGTTTGCAGGTACTCTTGTATCTTTTTTATCTTTATATTCATATTCTTTTATTTATATGTATTAATGACTGAATGAAGGTACTAATTCTGATTTCGCATTATTTACCAGTACACGTATAGAAATAAGCATCGAAACGATGGCTACGAGTGAAAGAATTATTTCTACTACTGGTGCTGTTTCAATAAGAGAAAGTGAAAATTCTCTCCAGTACGAGAAAGCAATGTCAGGGTCAGAGAACAAAAGTGAGAAATAGCTATAAAAACTAGACCGGTAAAAACCTTGGACCATATAGATACCAGCAAAAATGACACCACACAAAGAAACAACTATCGTTGTAAGTGATATAACCACATATATTCGTGCACGACGAATCTCCTCCCGTCTGATTGATGCAAAAATTCTCCTTCGAAGTCCCTTCGGCAGTTCTAATTGGTCCATACTATATATACGAAAATGAAATGCATTTTGGTGCATCTCATTTTCGATGTATATGACTATACTGTTCAAGCTTCACATAAACGCCGTAGCGAAACGAGACCTCGACGATAGTGACTCTTTACGGTATGAAGAGGTCTTTTAAGTCTGTTCCCTATTTCATCAAAAGTCATATTGCTCGTGTGGCGAAGGGTCAGCACCTCACGATAGAGAGGATTGATCTGTTCAAGAAGTCCTTGAAGATATACTGTGTCTTCAGCTCGGGCAAGTAATTCATCAGGTAACGGTTCCGTATCAGCAATAGTTTCTAGTAATACATTTCCTCCTTCACGAGTATCTTCAAAAGCAGAAAAGGGAACCTCTTTTTTCTTTCGAAGCCAGTCAATGGCGGTATTCCGAACAATACGAAAAAGCCAGCCACGAAAACTATTTCCCGGAATAAAACCGCGGATGTTTTTCCATGCTTTGGTAAAAGATTCCTGAGCAATATCCTCTGCTACCTGCTGATCACCGGTAAGATTGAACGCGAAGGTATATACACCAGTAAGATACCGATCAACAAGAACCGTCAGGGCTTTCTCATTCCCTTGAAGATAGTCGGCTAGTAACTGTTCATCGTTCTTCTGCATTGGACCACAATTATATCAAGTAAAATGTTTTGTCGCATTATCGAGGACGAGAAAATGAATATAACGAAGAACACCATAAACAACTACAGTGAGTACCGTATACAACGCAATAGCGGACTCGAATGAATGCACCCAGAGCCGGCCAAGAGAGAGGTAAAGGAGAAGCCACCATGCAGTCATGATGGCAGCAGAACCAAGTGTGAATAAAATGTATCGTCGGGAGAGTGCCCACGAAATACCAATAATTAAGAATGCAAATGCAATAAAAATCCAATAATTCTCGGTTAGTGCTGGCTGTAAAGCGCTATGAAGTACATATTCACTTGCAACAAAAAAAGAAGAGGAGAGGAGTAAAATCGTCATACCAAAGCGCAGACCAATTCCGATAATATGAAGATGTGCACGTTCAGCAGCATCTATCACTCCATCACGCATCGCATGAATATACGAATATTCTCCCCAAACGACGGTAAATATACCGATACAAGCGCCGAATGTTTGTAGAAAGACGATGAAAGAAATTGGTGTCGTCATGGATACTATTCCTTTTGCATAAGTGCGCCGAGCTCGGCGCGATATTTCTTCATTACCTCCATCGAGGCCTTCATCTCGCTCTCGCCACCCTTCTTTCGTCGTTCGATTTCTTCACCAATCTTTTTGAAGAGTTGTGGATCTTTAGCAATAAGAGTAGTCATCTGCTCTCGTTGTGCCTCTGGCACATCCTTTAGCTTCCATTTGGCGTATTGATTAAGAAGAAAACTCTGAACGGACATATGTCGGAGTATATCACGACACTGGGGATAGAGCGCACAATCCGCGCGTATGAGGTATACTAGATCAGTCAGTCAGCATTAATACAATTAATATTCATTATGGCAATAAATTCAGCTCTATCAAAACCGCTTACCCTCTCTCCTGAATTGGAGGCAGTCGTCGGCGCCGGCCCGATGCCCCGAACCGAGGTGGTTAAACAGCTTTGGGTATACATTAAGAAACACGATCTTCAGAATCCTGCCAACAAGCGAAACATCCTCGCGGATGAGAAGTTGAAGGCAATCTTCGGAGGCAAGGGCGAAGTCACGATGTTCGAGATGACGAAACTCGTCTCGCCACATCTGAGCTAATCTTGTTTTGCAAATCAAAAAGCCGCCTTTTAGGCGGCTTTTTGATTAACTCAACGGGTTGAGGTAATGACTCGTAAGGTGTAACCCACAAGGTGTCACTCTGCGGGAAAAGATTCAGAAATCAGCGGTAGCCATGTTTAAGAAAATCGGTAAAACCCCATAGAGCAAGCACCAAAGTGATACTAAGAATTGCAACAAAGAAAGGCAGGTTGAAAGAAAAATTAAACCAGTAGCATACACTTATCGAGATTAGTAAACCGCCAAAGCCAGTACCAATATCGAAGATCACATTGGGCGACGGCTCTATAATCCCAATCATAAACTCAAAAAATTCCCATAGAATCAGAATCCCGATTGAAAATACTAGCGCCAAAACAAGATTGGTGCCGAGCCAATAAAATAATCCGCCCAATAAAAAGCCGGACAAAAAGTGGACGAGTGACCACATATCAAGATATTTTCCATGCTTCCAGATGTTCATATTCTGTGGACCATACCGGATTCGGACCGGTTGCCTCTTCCATGCCATGGAAACGCTCTACCAAGTGAGCTAATGGCCCTTGCTCCGCGAGGGGCGGAGTGGTGGACCATAGCGGACTTGAACCGCTTACCTCGTCAATGCGAATGACGCGCTCTACCAGATGAGCTAATGGCCCGTGCGGATAATCTAACATATTTACTTTATAGTAGAAAATAACGAGCCGTAGTATAGTTCCAAAGCGCGCTCTTAGCTCAGTTGGTTAGAGCGTACGCTTCACACGCGTAAGGTCGCAGGTCCGATTCCTGCAGAGCGCACCACCTCGACCGTGCTCGGGGTAAACGGGCCGGAGTATGTCGGTCGTACGCACGCTTCGGGTGCGTGTAGACCGGGTTCAATTCCCGGCGGCCCGAACGAAGTGAGGGACGAAAACGCGAAGCGTTTATCCGGGAATTGAATGCCGGAGCGATGTTTCGCCAGCAGGCGAAACCGCGAGGCGGGACCGAGGAAATTTTCGAGCGACGGCGAGAAAATTATCCGTGGCCAACCGGCGGCCCGACAAATATTTTATTCTTTTTTGTGCTTGCACTGCGTAGCTTTACGCGAAGCAGTGGACCCTAGCGGATTCGGACCGCTGACATCCACATTGCAAATGTGGCGCTCTACCAGCTGAGCTAAGGGCCCAAGATCTGTATTCTACCTTCTCAGCGCGAGATTGACCAGATGCTCCAAGAAGTCAGAAAACTTCACGCCAATGGTCGCGAGGGACTTCGGTAGAAGTGATTCGGTCGTGAGCCCTGGTAGAGTATTGGTCTCGAGATAATAGATGCCCTTCGGCGTGACGATGAAGTCGCTTCGCGAGTAGTGGCGGAGGCCGAGTGCACGATGAATCGCCTTCGCTGCACACTTCAACTCCTCGCTCGCTACGCGAGAAAATCGCCCTGGGCAGATTTCGCGTGACCCGCCAGAATATTTCGCGTCATACGAAAAAAAATCACTCTCGGGCGGAACGATTTCAATCGGAGGGAGTGCATAGAGCGTCTCGCCACGCAGACCTTCGACGACGCCGGCGGTCGCCTCTTTCCCGCGGATGCATTCTTCGATAAGAACGCTCGGCGCGCCGTCGGCGAAGAGTCGTTCGATAGCAGAGAGCACGGGCGCATACCCACCTACAATAGAGATGCCGACCGACGAACCCCAGCCGATGGGCTTCACTACAACTGGCTGATGAAAACTGCGAATAACATCGCGCGCGACTACCCCACTATTTTCAGCTCGATCAACGAAACGAGAGTCGGGAGTAAGGAGACCAAATTCTTTCGCGCGTTCCTTCGCCATAAGCTTATGCATCGCGAGATACGAGCCAAAAGAATCCGCGCCCGAATACGGAACGCCGAATCGTTCGAGAAGTTTCTGCACCTCGCCATCTTCGCCATATTCTCCATGGAGACCATTCAGGACGACATCGACTTGTCGCAGAATGCGTTCGGGCTGAGTCGGCTTGCCGTGGGTATGCCACTGCCCATTTTTATCTATATAAATATCGATTGGCGAGAATCGCTCTTCTGGCAGATTCGCGAGCATCGCCGCACCGGTCTTGAGCGAGACTTCATGCTCTCGTGACGGCCCGCCTCGAAGCACTCCGACGATGATTTGCATTTAGCTAGTATAGCAAATCACTTTGAGCGCAATTTCTGTGAGCGCGCACGACGATGGCGAGATAGAGAAAAGCGATGCGCTTCGGCGTTAGCGAGAACGGCGTCCGCTTCAGAAATGCCTGTCGCCCGCGCTCCTATGACTTCACGCGGGCGATGTCGTTCATCCTTCACTACTGCAACAACGGGAATCTGCATACCGGCTTCTGCAAGTACGGTTTCTGCCGCTTTCTTCTGCACCTTCCCGCCGTCGACCACAATCGCATTCGGGAATGGCCATTCTGGATGGTTTAAGCGCCGCGAGAGAATTTCTTTCAGCGATGCGATGTCATCATTCTTTTTAAATCCACGAATGCGAAATGTTCTATATTCTTTTTTGATCGGCGCGCCATCAACAATAACCGTCATTACACCAATCGCATCGGTGCCCGAGAGGTGCGCCGTATCGTATGCTTCAATCCGTCCTGTGGAAGTCGGACATCCACGACTGCTGTGGATGTCCGACTTCCACAAAGAAAGATTCTCGTCCTTAATCAGCGAGACATCTTGAATATGATCGAGCGCGAAGAGTTCGCGACGAGCTTCGGCAGCATCTTCAAATCGTTCTTGTCCTGCAAAACGCTTCATGTCTTGGGCGAGCACTTTCCGAAGTGCTTTAGCCCGACCACTCAGGAAAAGCATAATGTGGCGTATGGTGCGGCGATATTCCTTCGCATCAAATTCGCGCGGATATTGTTTAATCTGTGTATTGAATTCTATGAGCGTTCGTTGATGCTTCCCTGTTGGCTTGCCCCGAGCGAAGTCGAGGGGCTTCGGTGTATCAAAAAATGGAAAAATGCGTCGAATAAGTCGCAGACCTTCTTTTAATTGTGCACCACTCGGGAACGGGCCATACACGGCACGAATCTTCGTGCCGTCAGGTGTAAGGTTTAAGCTGCAAGGTTTAAGTATTCTCTTTTCTTGCCCCTTACTACTTACACCTTGCCCCTGCATCAAATCTTTCCCGCGCACGACAAGCACGCGCGGAATATCTTCCTGTGTAATGACCGCATAGAGAAATGTTTTATCATCTTTCCCCTCGCTGTTCGCCGACGGATGATATTTCTTAATCAACGCGGCCTCGCGCACCAACGCTTCGAGCACTGTTGGCGTCGGCTCGTGGGCGACGCGATCGGCTTTCGTTATCATATCGACCACACGCGGACCGCGCGTTACTATCAACTCATCATCAAAATACGACCGCACACGATCGCGAAGCGAGGTCGCCTTGCCAACATACAAAACCTTCCTTCCCTGTTTAAAGAGGTACACGCCCGGCACATCCGGCAGATTATATTTTTGTAGATCGATTTTTCGCATGGCGTTTCAGTGCTTTGGCAAGATACTCACCCGTATACGAACCATCGGTATCGGCGACTTCTTCGGGCGTGCCCTTCGCGATAATCTTACCGCCTCCCGCGCCACCCTCGGGGCCGAAGTCAATAACATAGTCAGCGTTCTTGATAACATCGAGATTGTGCTCGATAACGACGACGGTATTGCCGCGCCGTACCAATTCCTGAAGAATCTCGATGAGTTTTTTTACATCTTCATAATGAAGGCCGACGGTCGGTTCGTCGAGCAGATAGATCGTTTTCATCGGCATAGAACGATACAGCTCGCTCGCGATCTTCACTCTCTGTGCTTCTCCGCCCGAGAGCGTCGTTGCGCTCTGACCGAGTGTGAGATATTCGAGTCCGGTCGCATTCATACTCGCGAGACGATCGACGATAGCTGGAATATCACTGAAAAATTTCTCCGCTTCTTCTATTGTCATCTGGAGCACTTCATAAATATTTTTTCCGCGATAGGTTACCTCGAGTGTTTCTTTCATAAAACGCTTTCCTTCGCAGATATCACAGGTCACATACACTGTTGGAAGAAAATGCATCTCGACCGCGAGAGAACCGTTACCCTGACAAGCCTCACAGCGACCGCCCGGAACATTAAAGGAGAATCTGCCCGGTTTCCAGCCGCGAGCACGCGCGGCGGCAGTAGCAGAGAAAAGATCGCGAATATGCGTAAAGGCGCCCGTATAAGTCGCCGGATTACTTCTTGGAGTACGGCCGATCGGTGATTGATCGATAAGCACGGCGCGCCCGAGATATTCGGTGCCCGTAAGGGACGCGACATGCTCGAGCTTCGCTTCACGACGTGCAAATCGAGAAGCGATGTTGCGATGCAAAATATTATAAAGAAATGTGGACTTTCCACTCCCCGAAACACCGGTAATGCAGACGAGTTTCCCGAGTGGCACATCAACATTCTGATTAACAAGATTATGCAGTGTCGCACCACGAATCTTCAGCCAGCCCTTCTCGCTCGTACGGCGTTCTTCTGGCACCAGAATTTCTTTTTCACCACGCACATACGCAAGTGTGGTCGAACCACTTTCATTTTCTTTTGCAGTAAGTAAATCATCGAGCCAACCAGACACAACAACATTTCCGCCGTGCACGCCCGCGCCAAGACCGATGTCGATAAGATAATCAGAAGAATACATTGTGTCCTCATCGTGTTCGACAACAACGATAGTGTTCCCCAGTTCTTTCAGAACCAACAGTGTTTTAATGAGACGGTCATTGTCTCGTTGGTGTAGACCGATGGTTGGTTCGTCGAGCACATACAGCGCGCCAGTCAATCCGCTCCCGAGCTGGGAAGCGAGACGAATGCGTTGACTCTCTCCGCCTGAGAGCGTCGCTGCAGAACGATTCAGTGTGAGATAATCGAGACCAACATTCAACATAAATGAAAGACGGCTTTCGATTTCTTTCAGAATCGGCGCGGCAATATCCTTCTTCATTTCTGAAAGTTCGATAGAGTCGACGAAGTTCTTCGCCTCTCGAATCGACATGTTTGTAAAATCCACAATATTGATACCCAGGTTTGAGGTATAAGGTTTAAGATTTAAGTTTGATTTCTTGCCACTTGCACCTTGTACCTTACCCCTAAGGTAAACTCGAAGCGCTTCGGGGCGCAGACGCCGGCCTTCGCACACGGGGCATACTTCTTCAGAAAAAAGCGATGCAGTGCCAAGACCATGACACTCCGGACACGCACCATACGGAGAATTGAATGAGAAGAGTCGTGGTTCAACTTCAGGAAATGATGCGCCATCTTCTGGACAAATAAACTTCGACGAGAGTGTTTCGGTCGTGCCATCAGCGTGCGTAATTTTCACCAAGCCATTCGCTTCTTTCAACGCGAGTTCGAGCGCCTCGCCGAGCCGCTCGCGCGCGCCCGCGGTCGCACGCGAAAATTCAGAAACAAAAATAGTATCAACAATCGCATCAATGTCGTGATGCTTATTTCTATCGAGTTCGATTTTTTCTCGCAGTGACTGCGGCTTCCCGTCGATAACGACTCGTTCATATCCTTTCCCAAGCAGGTCGTAGAGCAGTTGATAATATTCACCTTTCCGCCCAACGACCACTGGCGCATAAATAGTGACGGCACTTTTATCGACAGCGACACCCATCACGCGATCATTCGCATTGCCTCCGCGCGCCTCCACGCGCGTGAGCACCATCTTTATCATTTCTTCTTTTGAAAGTCGCACAATCGGCACATCGTGATGAATACAATACGGCTGGCCCGCACGTGCATACAGCACGCGCAAGTAATCATAAATCTCGGTCACCGTCGCTACAGTAGAACGCGGATTATTCGAACGACTTTTTTGGTCGATAGAAATGGCTGGCGAGAGACCGGTAATTTCGTCCACATCCGGCTTCGCCATTTGGTTAAGAAATTGTCGCGCGTAAGCCGAGAGCGACTCAACATAGCGCCGCTGGCCTTCGGCAAAAATAGTATCGAATGCGAGCGAACTCTTTCCCGAACCCGAGAGGCCAGTGATGACCGTCATCGCGCCACGAGGCATCTTCACATCAATATTTTTCAGATTATGGGTACGCGCACCACGCACCGTGAGCCAATCGCTCCCGTGCTTATGGTGATGTTCTTTGGCGGTTTCCCCGCCCTGAGCTTTGTTGATGGGTGTTTTTTTCATGCAAAATTCCTGCCCGTGGCGGGGCAGGTACGGTGTGAGTATAACACTTTACCTAGAAATTATGAACCCGAGAGCGGTTTGCGGATGCGGGGCTTTGTAGATTTGGGACCGGTGCCTTCGAGCTTGTAAATTTCATCGCGGATGAGCGCAGCAGTTTCGAAATCGAGTTTCTCGACTGCTTCTTCCATTTCTTCCCTCTTTCTTTTTATAAATTCTTTTGGATCATCTTTATACGCAAGCTCGTCGAGCACAAGGAGTTCATCAATCGTTCGTTGATGTTCCGTGCGCATACTTGCGGCGATATCGTGAATTTCTTTTTTAATAGTTTTTGGCGTGATGCCGTGTTTCTTATTGTAAGCTTCTTGAATTGTGCGGCGGCGGTTCGTCTCGCCTATTGCTCTATCGAGCGAGCCCGTCATCACATCAGCATAGAGAATTACGCGGCCGAGCACATTGCGCGCTGCTCTGCCGATGGTTTGGATGAGCGAGGTCTCGCTGCGCAAGAATCCTTCTTTATCAGCATCCAAGATGCCGATGAGTTCTACCTCTGGTAAGTCGAGTCCTTCGCGAAGCAAGTTTACGCCGACGAGAATATCGAAAATGCCTTTGCGGAAGTTCGTCAGAATATCGATGCGATCTATTGTTTTAATATCTGAATGGAGATACTCGGCCTTGATGCCGCGTTCGCGTAGGAATGAAGAAAGATCTTCCGCCATCTTTTTCGTGAGCGTCGTGGCGAGTACGCGCCCACCGCTTTTGATGACTTCTTCTGCCTCATTGATGAAGTCAGCGATTTGCCCTTTATACTTCCCTGTTTCGCTTACTCCACGAACAATGAGTTCGGGGTCGATAAGACCGGTCGGGCGAATGATTTGTTCTACTGTTTGCTCTGAATGTGCCTTTTCATACGACCCTGGCGTCGCGCTGGTATAAATAACCTGTCCGACGCGCTCTTCGAATTCTTCGAATCGAAGCGGGCGATTATCACGTGCCGACGGAAGCCGAAAACCGTATTCAATAAGCGTATCCTTACGCGATTTGTCGCCAGCATACATCCCACCGATTTGTGAGACGGTCACATGTGACTCGTCAATGACGGTAAGAAAATCTTTCGGGAAATAGGAGAGGAGAGTGAAGGGCGGCTGGCCGGGACTTCGTCCGTCGAAGTGGCGAGAATAATTCTCGATGCCACTCGTGTAGCCGAGCTCACGAATAAGCGCGAGATCGTGAAGGGTGCGGCGTTTTAATCGCTCGGCTTCGAGCGGCTTTTCTTCGCGCTTAAACTTCGCGAGCTGTTCGTCGAGCTCTGCCTTGATGTCTTCAATCGCGCGAACGCGTTCCTCTTCGCTCGTGACGAAATGTTTCGCGGGGAAAACAAAAATGGATTTTGGTTCTTTAATCTTTGCACGCGAGACCGGATCGAGCTGGTCAAGAGATGCAATAATGTCGCCGTCGAATGTCACGCGATAAATCACGCGTTCGTTCACCGGCATAAACTCGAGCGAATTACCGATAGCGCGTACCTGTCCCGGATTTAAATCAGCATTCGTTCGTTCAAAATAAATTCCAATAAGTTTCCGGATGAGCGCCGCGCGATTCTCGACACTCCCTTTTTCAATCTTCACATGCACCTTCTCATACTGCTCGGGCGAACCGAGACCGTAAATGGCAGAAACCGAAGCGACAATAATGACATCTTTACGCGTGAGGAGCGCCTGTGTCGCGGCGTGGCGCAGACGATCTATCTCCGCATTTATCATCGCTTCTTTTTCAATATAGGTATCCGAATGCGCGATATACGCCTCCGGCTGATAGTAGTCGTAGTACGAAACGAAATAATGCACGGCGTTATCGGGGAAAAATTCGCGATATTCTTGTGCGAGCTGAGCCGCGAGCGTCTTGTTGTGCGCGAGCACCAGCGTCGGCTTATCGTGCTTCGCGATGACATTCGCAATCGTGAAGGTCTTCCCGCTTCCCGTCACACCAAACAAGGTCTGATGCTGAAGATCTTTCTCGAGTCCTTCTTCGAGCTTTTGTATCGCCTGTGGCTGATCGCCAGCAGGAGGATAGGGCGTGTGAAGTTTGAAGTTAGCCATAGTACTCGTGTACAAAGTTTGCACGATATTCATCAAATTTTCCATCAAGAATAGCTTGGCGCGCGCCGGCGACAAGCTGAAGAATAAAGCCGATGTTGTGTATCGACGCGATAACACCACCGAGTGTTTCTCCACTTCTCGAGAGATGCGAGACATATGCGCGTGTAAATCCTTCGATACCAGGAACAGACGTTTCCGGATCGAGCGGAGAAAAGTCGTTACGATATTTCTCGTTCTTCAAGTGAATGATGCCCTGCTTCGTATAGATGGAACCGTGTCGACCGATTCGTGTCGCTGCGACACAATCGAAAAGATCCATACCGTTCGCAATACCTTCGAGAATATCGCCCGGCTCGCCGATGCCGAGAAAGTGTCGCGGGAGTTCTTCGGGCAATTCGCCTACCGCGGCGCGCAACGCGCCGCGCATATCCTCTTTCGAAAAAGAACCGCCGATACCGATACCATCAAAACCGAGTGATGCAATTTCGCGCGCAGATTCGCGACGCAAATCCTCAAAGCGACCTCCCTGCACAATACCGAAGAGTGCCTGCTTTTTCTGTGCGTCGCTATTTTGTCGATGCGCTTTAAGCGACCGCTCGGCCCAGCGATGGGTGCGTTCCATCGCTTCTCTCTGATACTCGTAGGGCTCCGTCGGCGAGGTACATTCATCGAATGCGAAGAACATATCCGCGCCGAGCGCATGTTGAATCTCCACTGACCGTTCGGGCGTGAAGCGATGCAGGGAGCCGTCGAGATGCGAAGTGAAGGAAACACCTTCGTCATCAATGATCGCGAGCTGACCATGTTGACTCGCGACATCTTCATCATAAATCACCGGCTTCGCCACCACTTCCTGTTCCGCGAGGTTCGACCTCGCGAATTTTGAAATGGTTTTACCAAATGCCGCGCCGAGCGAAAATACTTGGAAGCCACCCGAGTCAGTCATCGTCGGCCCCCACTCCGCTGAAGCTCCGCGGGGCGAGCCCTTCCAATTCATAAACTTCGCGAGACCTCCGGCATCCTGCACGATTTTTTCTCCCGGCTGAAGATAGAGATGATAGGTATTGGCGAGCACAACTTGAGCACCAAGTTTTTCTAATTGTTCGGGGAAAATACCTTTCACGTCGGCCTTTGTCCCTACCGGTACGAAAGCAGGAGTTTGAATAACGCCGTGTGGCGTCTTGAGAATACCAGCACGCGCGCCACTTCGTGGCGCGCGTTTTTCTATCGTGAAATGAATGGCTCCCATTACTCGCTACTATACCTCGATTAAAGAATGGTCACCTTCGCAGAGATACTATTATTGTCTGTACGCAATTCTTTCAACTGATGATTCGGATCAAGCGTGATGACGATCTGACGATCAGCACCTGAAGCGACATTATCAAAACGCACGATATACTCGCTTGGCTGACTCGGAACGAGTGATTCTTGAGTGAATGTTTGGCTTGCAGAAGCTCCTCCTGTAGGAATGGCGATATTCATTGCCCATGGTCCGGACACATTCGTGCCAATGTTCGTCACACGAAACTTCACCCCAATCTGTGCACGAGCTGGAATCGTTGTCGTCGAAATAAGAATGTCACCATTCATATAGCCAATACCCTCTATAATGACGGAAAGATCGGGAGATCCATAATAATTCGGCACTGCTGGCGCAGGATTATTTGAAATAGTGACTGGCGCTTTAGGAACCCACTGTATTGGTGTACTTGAAGCAGCAATTTTCTCTGGTGTTGAAGTTGCCGTCATAGAAATAGTTGAACTCGCTTCACCGAAAAAGAGAGTGGTCGAGAGCGGTGTCGGAACAACAGAAAGATTCGATTCTGGTGTGAAAAACGAAACGAGATACACCGCGGCAGCGCCAGTGCCATTCACCACTGCCGGAACAAAACGCGTCGAATAGACGGCGAGCCACAAACCTCCCGCAACAAGAACGATAAAGCCAACGATCGCAAGACCGTTTATAGCCGATTGGCGAGAAGTGTTGTTTTCAAAAGAAGTCATAATAATAGTGTTATAAATACCACGAGTAATTTTATATGTCAAGCGCCACGCACGGCGAGTGCTCGAGTAAGTGCGAGCTTCGCTCCGGTCACTCCTGACGAATAACTCGAATCAAGTGCTGTAGTAAGCGATGCAATAAGCTTCTCCAACACTGGCGTGGGCATATGTGCAGCCATGCGAGCAACTCCATCATCACAAGGAGTGCCATCGACACGAGCACGATACACATCATCCAGAAGGAAAACTACATTAGAGATAAGATGTTCCGGCGTTCCCTCTCCGCGAATCTGCTGTCGCAGTCCTGCGAAGACTGCTGTGCGATCACCTTCGAGAAGTGCCGCGACAAAACCGCGTACTGACGCAGGAATACGATCGGTTTCAATCACTGGAGTGTCTACAATCGGTTCAACATTCTCATATACAGGTTCGATATTCTCGAATAGAGGATCTACGTTTAGTGCTGGTTTTGAAGAATGTTCATTAGGCATCCCTGAATGTTCTCGCGAGAGACCTTTTACAATATCTTCAATCGAGAGCGCTCCATTGTTTGTGAATGATTTAAATCCATCATAAGAAGAATACCCACGTACTGCTTCTGGCAATTCCTGTTCAACAAGAGAAGGCGCGACAGCCGCGGGAGTAATAGATGCAGTCGACATACCGGCCGGTGCCAGTTTTGGAGTATTTAACACCGCTGAAACACGCGAACCGAAGGAAC
>JBBABN010000001.1:0-73891 GCA_041657665.1 Minisyncoccota bacterium | reverse complement strand
ACGAAATTCGGAAGCGAAAAAGGAAAGGTTCAAAAACCCGCCCGCATTCCTCCCCAGACCCCTCCTGCGGGCGGGAAATCAGCCGAGGCAGGGCGAATCCTTTCCCCCAGACAAATTGTTTCGCCCTGCCGAGTCCTTTTTAGTAGTTTTAATCATTTGGATTTTGCTCGAAAAACATTCGAACTTTGTCCAACAAACACCGCAGATTGTGTAATGTTAGTGGTTTTGAAAATATGTTCATCAGCGAGTGATATACTTTCTCTATGTCACGCGATGTCCTTTTAGAATGGGAAGGAAAAGAATACGATCACAATCCGAAGAGCGCCGACTGGTACTGGGCGCTCGGCATTATCGCAGCTGCTACCGCGATTGCCTCGATACTTTTCAGTAATTATCTTCTCTCTTTCCTCATCATCGTTGCTGCGGCAACTATCGCACTCCACGCAGCGAAACAGCCGCCCCTTCATCGCTTTCGTCTGGTAGAACAAGGACTTGTTATTGGCGACGAGATGCACCCTTTTGAAAAAATGATTTCCTTTTCTGTTCTTGAAGATATCGAAGATGAATTGCCTCCTCTTCTCTCTATTAAGACAGAAACATGGTTCTCACCACACCTCGTTATTCCGCTCGAAGGAGTCGATGCCGACTTCGTTTATTCATACTTTCTCCAGCATGTTTATGAAGGCGAGCACACGCACACACTCTCTGACTTAGTGGCGGCGTGGCTCGGATTCTGATATACATCAAAGAGTTCCCTATTTCGCTCTCGTCGTTCAACGGATAGGACACTAGCTTGCGGAGCTAGCAATGACAGTTCGATTCTGTCCGAGAGCACCAAAACTGTTTTAGCGTTAGAATTGAAACGTTCGCTCTCGTATCTTCTCGGACTCGATACTTGAGCTCGTTCGGTAAACAAGAATCCGAGGACGCATTCTTGTTCTCTCACTTCGCTCTCGTAGTTGAATGGATACAATACTTCCCTCCGAAGGAAGTGATGACGGTTCGATTCCGTCCGAGAGCACTACTTCGCTAAAGCTACGCAGTGCGCGGCACTACAAGATTACTTCGCGCGTTTGATCGCAGCGGCGAGACGAGACTTCTTTCGGTCAGCGGTGTTGTTCTTAATAACACCTCCTTTGCATGCCTTATCGATTGCTTTATATGCAGCGGGGAGAAGCTTCTCGGCACCAGCGACATCTTTTGCAGCGAGAGCTTTCGTAAGCATCTTCGTTGCATCATGAAGAGCCCCCTTGCGGCGGAGGTTGAATACATGCTTCTTCGCCGACGAGCGAATTGCTTTCTTTGCGGAACTGGTAATTGCCATATAAAGCTCAATCTAATGTATATGTGGCATATACGCAAGCCCGTGGCGTAGTGGTAGGATGAGATGATGATCCGACAGATACGTGGGAAAGTGCTCGAAGTCGGGCTCACGAGCGCTACCATCGAGGTCGCTGGCCTTGGTATTGAAGTATATCTGAGCGCTCCCCAATCGCTTTCTCTAGGAAGCGAAGCGTGTATCGCCACCCATCTGGCAGTAAAGAAAGATGGGGTGGATCTCTACGGCTTCGCTGACCCTGCTGACCGCGATTTCTTCGAACTCATTATTTCGGTCTCGGGTGTGGGACCAAAGACCGCGCTCGGAATACTGCGCCGAGCATCGAGAGAATCGCTTGAAGGAGCTATCGGTAAGCGCGATCTCGCGTATCTCACGAAAGTGGTCGGGCTCGGTAAAAAGAGTGCGGAAAAATTGGTGATGGAACTTGTCGATAAAGTTGGTCCGCGCGCGCACGACAACGCGGATGGCGAGGTATTCGACACACTGGTTGCACTCGGATACACCGAGAGAGAAGCGCGCGGTGCCCTCCAAACAATTCCTGATGATGCTGTTGGGAAAGATGTCCGCCTTAAGGCAGCTCTCTCGAGTGGTCATTCATAATTCTTTCTATGTACGAACTACTTAATAAAATTATAAAAATACTGAAAAAAATTGTCCCGGAGTCGGTAGTACGGCCGCTGCGACCACTCTATCATCGTGTTCTTACCTTTTTTATGGCATTCTCATACGACTTCCCTGCCCGCAAACTTACGGTCATCGGTATCACGGGAACAAAAGGAAAATCAACAGTTGCTGAAATGCTTTTTACCATTTTGCGTGCTGCTGGATATAAGACCGCACTTATATCTACTATTCGATTTGCTATTGAAGATGATTCACAGCCAAATCGCTATAAAATGACTCTCCAAGGAAGAGGATTTGCTCAGGCATTTATGCGTAAAGCACTACGAGCTGGATGCACCCATCTGATTATTGAAGTGACCTCCGAGAGCGTTCTTCAATATCGACATTGGTTCCTCGGCCTCGATGGGCTTATCGTGACAAATATTCAGCGAGAGCACATCGAGAGCCATGGCTCATTTGCAAATTATGTTGCTGCGAAACGCGCCATTGTCGAAACTCTTGCTCGTTCGCACAAAAAATCTCGCATACTTGTCACGAACGAAGACGTACCAGAGAGTCGAGCATTTCTTTCAGCTCATGTTTCAAGAGCTATTGGATTTAGCGCACAAGAACTTAAGAACATTTCTGGAGACGAACAAAGTATCAGTTTCGAATATGCTGGAGTGCACTTCTCTCTTCCGGTACCTGGAATCTTTAACGCGATGAATGCACTTGCCGCACTGAAACTAAGTGAAGCATTCGGCATTCAGCTTCTCACTGCAGCAACTGCGCTTAAAACGCTTCCAACAGTGCGCGGTCGCGTCGAACGCATTGAAGCCGGACAGGATTTTATTGCTGTTGTTGATTATGCACACACACCAGATTCACTCTGTGCACTGTATGGAACATTCGAAAAAAGTCGGAAGATCTGTGTCCTCGGGAACACAGGAGGTGGGCGTGATACTTGGAAGCGCCCTGAAATGGGTCGAATTGCTGACGAAGAATGTGACAAGGTTATTCTGACAAATGAAGACCCGTATGATGAAGACCCTTCAGCAATCATAAAAGCAATGGCAGAAGGTATGAAACGAAAACCAGAAATTATTATGGATCGTCGCACAGCAATATCTGCAGCACTTCGCGCAGCACGTCCTGGCGACGCTGTTCTTATTACCGGCAAGGGTACTGACCCGTTTATTATGGGAGCGCGAGGTATAAAAACTCCTTGGAGCGATGCTGAAGTTGTTCGAGAAGAACTTAATCGCCTCCTCTCTTCGTGTCGACAATAGTCGACATCTTCGGCGATTATGCCTCGACCTGATACTATTTAGGTATGGAACATGACGCGTGGTTTTTCGTAGGAGTATTCGTCTTCATATTTCTTATTTGGATTATTATCGGTGGTCCGACACACCCGCTCTCATTTACTGGCCCGACGCTAGAACAGCCATCCCCTATCGGCAGCGGTACCTATCTTCAGCTCCCGAAGATTCCGTTTAGTATCGGCGGTTCAAATGTTTCCCTTCCAGGTTCATCTGCGGGAAGTGGTGTGTCTAATAGTTCGGGAACGCTTCTTCCTTCTTTCCTCGGAGGGAATGTTTTTGGGACACTGTCACCTTATCGAGGAATCGTCACAGTGAATCATTATGTTTCTGGTGCTGCGTCGGCAAATCCGACCGAAGAGTATATTGAGATTGCTGTTTCTTATAACGCAGGAACATCAATTGATATTTCAGGATGGGCACTGCGAAGCGAGGCGACCGGAAATGTTGCAGTCATTCCTAAGGGAGCTGAGATTCCAAAATCAGGAGCAGTAAACACCATACAAGATATTATTCTGTCTCCAGGTACTCGAGCAATATTGATTTCCGGTCGATCTCCTATCGGAGCTTCATTCCACGAAAATAAATGTGTCGGATACTTCAGCGGCTTCCAACATTTTTATCCGTCTCTGCCACAAAATTGTCCTGTGCCGTCCAGCGAACTTGCATCACTGTATGGCAGTGGATATCTTCGCGACTCCTCCTGTATCGACTATGTGGACACCATCAAACGATGCGAGACCACACTAAAGCCGCCTGTAGGACTTTCAAGTGCCTGTCAGAATTTCTTAACAACTCATATGAATTACAATGGCTGTGTCGCGACACATCAGAATGATACTGACTTCAAGAATGATACGTGGCGTGTTTATTTCGGAAGTTATAGCCCGATGTGGCGCACAAAAAACGAATTAATAAAACTCCTCGATGCGAGCGGAAAGACAGTGGATGCGTTCAGCTACTAGAGAATTCAGGTTGAAGATGTAAGGTATAAGTGGTAAAAATATTAAATTGCGCCCATAGCTCAGTCGGTAGAGCAGCTCCCTTTTAAGGAGAAGGTCCCAGGTTCGAGCCCTGGTGGGCGCACTTACATAGAAAGCGCGAAGCGCTCAAGAGAAAGAGAGAGATCGAGACCGCCACGACGGGATGATTGTAGAAGTGAAATAAGAGAAAGAGAGAGCGCGCGAGATTCTTTTGGGGTCCATACTCTACTTCCCTTCTCTATTAGGTCACGAGCCTTCCAATGCAGAAGACCATGAAGCATTTCGGGCGCGTCGCCAGCAGAAATAGCCCGATTAATTTCGAGCCACAATTTTTCCCGCGAACGAGCGGCGAGCGCATTAACGAGATTTGAATTAAAACCCCGAACAGTTTCGCGCGTAACGAGCTTGTCGAATTTATATTCCATCTTTGCTTTCGCTACAAGTTTCTTCATCTTCGTTGCTAAAAGTCTTGGCGCGAGAATAAGAATCGCATTATCAGAAGTAGCGAGTGCATCGAGGTGATCTTCAAGAATGTCAGTTGGATTTTCTTCTTGATACGGATCATCAATAAGCACTAAAAGTCGCTTCACAAAAAGCCCTCCTGAGAGTGCTGCGTCTTCTAGCGTGGCGTCCACAAGCTCTTCTCGCGCGAGACGCGCGTAAATAAGATTTGGTTCTTTGGCGCGAGCTTTGGCGACCCATTCAAATGCCTTCGCACGCGCCTTATCGACATCAGAACCGTGGAAAAGATAAATCATCTTATGAAAGATTGCCCCAATCAGGACCAGATTCCATAGTGGCAATAAGCGGTACACCCCGCGTTTCTTCAGGAGGTAGTATTGATTCCATAATCTCTTTTACTCGCGCGCGTAGTTTTTCGACATAAGAAGTACTGATTTCATATATCAATTCATCATGCACCGTAAGGAGTAAATGAACATCTTCTCTTCGTCCTTCTTTTTTAATCATTTCATCAGCTCGCACCATAGCGAGTTTAATAATATCCGCCTGTGTTCCTTGTAGGGGCGCATTAATAGCCATTCTTTCTGCTTGTGCTCGCACATATGGTAATGATGATTTCATCTCAGGGAATTGTCGACGGCGGCCGAAGAGTGTTTCAGTGTACCCATATTTGCGCGCAAAGCCACGAGTGCTCTCGAGATAATCCGACAGTGTTTTGAACGTTGTGAAATAATTTTCAAGGAACTGATGCGCTTCAGCAGTCGTCGAACCAAGCTGGGCTCGCAGCGCATTCACGCCCATGCCATAGAGAATACCGAAATTAATAATCTTGGCGCGGCGACGCATTTCTCCATCAACATCTTCCGGAGAAACATGAAATACGCGCGCAGCGACTTCAGTATGAACGTCCCTTCCGTTCCTGAATATGTCACACAGATTTTCATCACCAGACAGTATGGCGGCCAGACGCAATTCTATTTGAGAATAATCGAGTGACACGAGTACAAATCCTGACGACGCGACAAATGCATTACGTATCGCCTTCCCTCTCTCAGAGTGAAGCGGAATGTTTTGAAGATTTGGACTCTGTGATGCAAGACGTCCGGTCGTGGTGCCGGTCTGGATAAACTTAGCGTGCAAACGATTATTCTCGTCGAGCATTGATGGGAGATTCTCGATATACGTCGAGAGAAGTTTCTTTAATTCTCGATATTCGAGAACAGCATCGATAACCGGATGCATACCACGAATTTTTTCGAGTTCACTCTCACGCGTTGAACGCGCTCCTCCTGCAGTTTTTTTCTGCTTCTCAGGAATGATTTTCAATTCATCAAAAAGTACTTCCCCAAGCTGTTTGGGAGAATTCACATTGAATTCGTGTCCGGCGGCTTTATAAATGTCTTTTTCTATTTCTTCAAGCTCGGCACGGTAGTTCTTCGCGAGACCGGCGAGCATCACCGGATCAATAAGGATGCCGCGTGTTTCCATTCTCTGTATAACGGGAATGAGTGGTTTTTCTATTTTTTCATACACCTCTTGCACCTTCCCAAGTTCAGCCAATTGTTTTTCAAGCACAGAAAACGCAGCATCGAATGTTCGTTCTTTCGTAAATGCGAGAACGTCATCAAGTGACGGATTGGTAAATTCTGAGGAGATAAGCCAGAGCATCGCCTGCGCTTCGCGCAGACGAGCAGCATCCACCACTTCAGGAACGAATGCTTCATGTTCTTCATCACTCTGCCCAGAAAAACTCCCTGACGACTTCGCCAAAACACTTTTTGCGCGTTCTCGTAGAGAACGAAAACCGAATTCATCACACATAGAAAGCACACGTGGCACATCAACATTCTCGCTCCATGTCTGTTCTGGTAGCGAAAAAGCGATAGGAGCATCGAGCCGTATAGTTGCAAGTGATTTGGAGAAAAGAGCATCTTCTTTATATTCTTTCAGGAGTGAAATGATACGCGGTTTAATGCCATTCTTTATAAATACATCATCACTTTTCTTCAGTACTGCATAGATTTTTTCAATCGTACCGAAATTCGTTATGAGTTCAGTAGCACTCTTTTCTCCAATACCAGGAATACCTTTAATATTGTCGGAAGGATCGCCACGAAGTCCTTTCCAGTCTGGAATAAGGGCGGGAAGGAATCCGAAGCGTTCCTCTACTGCTTTTTGATTATAGAGAATAGTGTCGTTTATGCCTTTTTTGAGAGTGAAGACGCGCACACGTTCGCCATCAACCAATTGCAACATATCCATATCACCAGACGCAATAATCACCTCTATTTTTTCTTTTTTTAATTTGTACGCGATAGTGCCGAGTAGATCATCAGCCTCGAACCCTTCTTTTTCATACATTGGGATTGAAAATGCTTCGAATACCTTACGCGATTCTTTAAGTTGCACAACGAGAGCATCATCGGTTGGACCACGTGTGCCTTTGTATTCCGCATATGCTTCGTGGCGAATGGTCGGTTTCGGCAGGTCATAGCAGGCGGCAATATAATCTGGTTTTAAATCGGTGATTATTTTTAGCAACATCGAGACCAGACCATACAATGCGCCAGTCGGCTCACCAGATGGACCAGTTAGTTCGGCCGACTGCAACGCGTGATAGGCACGATGAATAATCGCGTGCGTATCGAGAAGCACAATACATTTCTTGTCGGATTTTTTAGCCATAAGAAATCGTGCGTGATTCATCAGTGTGTACTACAAAAGAAATCTTCACATCTGGCGCTGGAAGTGCATCAGCAACTTTCTCCGGCCATTCGAGCAGAATGAGATTGCTGGAATCTTGCATCAACTCATCAAAACCGAGCGGGGCGAGATCATCCCCTGACTCAAGCCGATATGCGTCAATATGTACCAACCGTTTGAACTTGGGGGCCGGACCCCCAAGTTGATAAATCTTCTCAAGGACGAAGGTGGGGCTGGTTACCGTTTCTTCCACCCCGAGAATTCTCGCAACTGCCTTCGTAAAGGCAGTCTTGCCCGCTCCCAAGTCTCCCGAGAGGGTTACAAGCGTCGCACCACCCTCTTTCGAGGAAAGTACGCCAATAAATCGCTCCACCTCCGCGTCAAGTTCTTCAAGTGTTTTAACCATTGCCTCCATTCGGTGTATTATACGCTTATGGACCTACCATTTGATACTGACCAAGAAACAAAGAAGTTAGCAGAGGTACGTGAACGAGAAGAAGAGGATGTCGCACACATCCTCTCTGACAAGTACCAAATGACGTATGTTGACCTCTCATTAAATGAGATAGATAACGATGCGCTACGCACTATTCCAGAAGAAGAAGCGCGGGCTGCTGAAGTAGCCGCTTTCGCACGCACTGCAAAGAAACTTTCTCTTGCAATTCATAATCCAAACAATCCTGCATTTATAAAACTCCATGCCGAGCTTACAGAACGCGGATTCTCACTACAAGAATTTCTCGTTTCAGAAAAAAGTTTGGAAAAAGCATTTTCTCATTACGCTGACCTTTCCTTTTCTACCGAAGCAAAGACTGGTGGATTTATTATTGAACCAGAAGTACTCGCCACATTCTCGAAAGAGAGTGGCACACAAAACACACTTACTGAAGCGTTAAATGCTGCCACCACAATTAAATCGCTCGATCGTGTTTCTCGTATTCTCGAGACCGTCCTTGCTGGAGCATTCACTCTTCGTTCTTCCGATATTCACTTCGAACCAGGAGAAGAAAAAACGCGTATGCGTCTTCGTATTGATGGCATTCTCGTTGATTCGTATTTCTTCGATCCAACAACGTATCATCAAGTTAATTCCCGCATCAAACTACTCTCGGGAGTAAAGCTGAATGTGACAAACCGGGCACAAGACGGGCGTTTTACCGTCTCGCACGAAGATAGTGAGGTAGAAATGCGTGTCTCCTTCATCCCTGGGAACTATGGCGAATCCATCGTGATGCGTATTCTTAATCCTGAAGCGACGATGGTCTCGTATAAAGAGCTTGGTATCCACTCGAAACTTCTCGCGCGTCTCGAGACCGAAATTCGGCGTCCGAACGGTATGTTACTCACCACTGGTCCAACTGGTAGTGGTAAAACAACCACTCTCTATTCATTCTTGCGCGAGATTCATACACCAGAAATAAAGATTATTACGATTGAAGATCCAGTAGAGTACCATCTCGATGGCATTGTGCAGACGCAAGTTGAGGGCACGAAATACACATTCGCTGAAGGATTGAAATCAATCGTCCGCCAAGACCCCGACATCATTATGGTCGGCGAAATACGTGATGGTGAAACCGCAAATATCGCTATACAAGCAGCGCTCACGGGCCACTTCGTCTTCTCTACTCTCCACACCAACAATGCCGCAGGAACATTCCCGCGCCTCGCAGACCTCGGCGCGGACCCGAAGTCGTTTGGTTCAGCCGTAACTGTCTCGATGGCACAACGACTCCTGCGCAAACTCGATCCGGATAAGAAAAAAGAACGACCACTCACTGACGAAGAAAAAGCGATGATCGCAAAAGTGTTCGAACCGCTTTCTGATAAATCGCTCATTCCTGAAAAAATAGAGACTGTTTGGGAACCGGCACCTGAAAATGATAAAGAAACTGGTTACCGAGGTCGTATCGGCCTCTACGAAGCCATCTTTATGGATGATGAACTCGCGACATTCCTCCGCGATAATCCGCCCGAAAATGAAATTGCAAAACTAACCGCGAAACAGGGTTATCTCACGATGGTGCAAGACGGCATTCTAAAAGCACTCTCTGGTATCACCTCCCTCTCCGAAGTTGCCGACACCGTTGATCTCCCGAGATAGTAAAGCTGCTGTGGATATCGATTGACTTTGTTTTACCGCTCGCGTATAGTAAACTTATTCTCACGGAAAGACCCTGATGAGGCTCGTCCTCATTGGGGGCTTTTCATTTTCTGACTTCCAAAATAGTTCTTTGGTCGGCGATATAAGAAATCTTTACGCCTGTTCGCTTCAATAAAACCGAACATTTACACGTTTCGTATGGCGAGACAACCGCCAGCATCTTTTCTTTCGCAAGAAGAAATTTTACAAGCGGAGCATAATCACCATCGCTCGAAACGAGCACAGCAGTATCAAATTTATTCTCATACGCATCTTGCATAGCAGCGACCACAAGATCTGCATCGCAATTCCCTTTTGCTTTTCCATTATCATCATAAATGATATCTTTAAACACGAGCGTGTAACCCTGTTCTTGTAATTTTGTATATAATTGACTGTATTTCGGCATCATTCCGATAAATAAATACGCCTGCTCCACCGCATATTTCTCACGAAGCCACACACGAAATCGTTTGTAATCAAAATGCCACGAGAGATTTTTTACTCCATTGTGAAGATTCGCACCGTCTATATACGCAACATTCTTTTGATCAGCCTTCATGAACTCATATTATCACGCGATTCTTTGTCAGTAATAAAAAGAAATCGCCCGACAGAATCGGGCGATTTCTGTCGAGCGAGAGTTCTGACTATTCTTCTTTCTGGTAAACGAATGTCAGAATTGTTGTCGCTCTGACATTCTCGTATGGAATAGAAGATTGAACAACATGTATAATTTCAATCTCGCCGACTTCTGCAAGCCACTCATTTACAGTTTCCTCGAAAAATCTTCCTTCCCCGGAAAAAGATTTAATTCTCGTTTTCATTTGAACCTCCTGATTGTGAAAAGAACATCTACATCCCATCCATAATCCTCAGGGCAAAACCCGCCAAAAGGCGGGGAAGACGAGACACCTGAGGGGCTCCCCAGCGTCAATACCGAAGTATCGAACCAGAAAGTCCTTGGGGAATCGCCAAAAGCCGTCAAGCCTTGCCCAGAGGATTATGAATAGGATCAAAGAAACTGTGATAGAATGCTAGCATCGCATAATTTTTATGTCAAGTCCTGTTAAAATGCCACCGCCAACTGCCTCGCTCGACGCAGTCCTCCGCCCCAGCCACTGGGATGAGTATGTAGGCCAGAAACAGGTCAAAGCAAGTGTGCGAATTTCTATCGATGCGGCAAAAAAGCGTGGTGGTATGCCTGAGCATTTCCTCTTCTATGGCCCGCCAGGCGTCGGGAAGACGACCCTCGCTCATCTTGTCGCTACGACGCTCGAATCGCCTCTGAAAAGCACTTCGGGCGTTGCCATCGAACGCGCGGGCGACCTCGCGGCAATACTGACTAACCTTGAACCAAACACTGTCCTCTTTATTGACGAGATCCATCGTCTCGCACGGAAAATTGAAGAACTCCTCTACCCCGCTCTCGAGTCGGGACATCTCGACATAGTGCTCGGGAAAGGTCCTTCGGCGCGTACGGTCGAGCTTGCTCTTCCTCCGTTCACTTTGGTCGGAGCGACCACACGCGTCGCCGACCTCTCGGGACCATTGCGTTCACGCTTCGGCGGCGGTGTATACCAGCTTGATTTTTATAATGATGATGATTTACGCGAAATCATCCGACGTTCAGCTCACTTGCTCGAACTTTCAGTACCGGGAGATGTTATTGAACAGATAGCAGCCCGCAGTCGAGCGACACCTCGTGTTGCGAATGCTCTTTTAAAGCGTGTTCGTGATTTTTCCGAGGTACACGAACGATCTCTCTCTGGAAAACTCTGTGATGAGGCCTGTGAACTTTTTGGCATTGATGCATTCGGCCTCACCAAAGATGATCGTCGCTATCTCGAAACACTTCTTGAAAGTTTCCGTGGCGGGCCGGCGGGAGTCCGCGCGCTCGCAGCGGCTATTCATGAAGAATCAGACACTATTGAGAATGTCTATGAGCCGTTTCTACTCCGTCTCGGCTTCATCGAGCGCTCGGCGCGCGGCCGCATCCTTACACCCAAAGGCCGCGCTTATTTGAATGACGAGAAACTCAGTGCTATTTTTTGACCATGTCCGGACACAGCAAATGGTCTCAGATTAAACGGCAAAAATCAGTGACCGACACAGCAAAAAGTCGTGTATTTTCTCGTTACGCACGCCTTATCACTCTTGAATCGAAGAAAGCGAACGGAGTTCTTTCGGCACCTGGACTTTCAGTCGCTATTACGCGCGCCAAAGCTGCGAATATGCCTAAGGACAATATTGAACGAGCAATCGCGAAAGGTACCTCGAAGGATTCTAGTTCTCTAGAACAAATAGTGTACGAAGCATACGGTCCAGGCGGTGTTGCTATTCTTGTCGACGCACTCACTGATAATAAAAACCGTACTACACAAGAAATAAAACACCTCTTCTCCCTCCAAGGAATGGAACTCTCAGCTCCTGGCGCCGCGAGTTGGGCATTTTCTAAGACAGGAGGGTCCTGCACACCACATGAACCTTTAGTCGAACTTTCTGAGAATGACGAAGAACGTCTTACTGTCATCCTTGAAGCACTTGATGAACATGAGGATGTACAAGAAATATTTACGAACGCACGTGGCTATGAGAATTCTAGCGATTGACCCCGGATATGACCGAATGGGTATCGCTATTATTGAAGGCGATTCTTCACGACCAACACTACTTTGGAGTGATTGTATTCTTCCTGAAAAAGGGCCTACAGAACAACGTCTTGCTTATATTGCTAATGCAGTCACAAAAGCAGTGAAAGAATATATACCTGATATGCTCGCTATCGAAACACTATTTTTTAGTGTGAATAAAAAAACAGCACTTGGTGTCGCCGAAGCGAGAGGAGCTATTCTTGCAGTGGCTGGTAATGCTTCCCTACCAGTTATAGAATGCTCTCCTCAGCAGGTAAAAATTGCTGTTACTGGATACGGTGGCGCACAGAAATCAGCTATCGCGAATATGATTCCACAACTCCTTACACTTCCAGAAAAGAAACGATTAGATGATGAATTAGATGCTATTGCAGTTGGCATCACAGCTCTCGCGATTGGGTTCCACCACCACTAATCCACACCTTATTTTAGGAGTACTTGCATAGATAAAAAAATTTGTTACATATATCCATATGAATTACGATAATAATGATGATGAAGACGGAGAGGTAGAGATTCTAGAGGATGAAAATACTGAAGAAGAGGAGGAGGTTGAAGAATTTTAATTCCTACACACACTAAATTCGTGTGGTAGCATACGAGCTATGAATGCTCGAAAGAGTGCTCCGTGGAAACATACGGTTCTTATAGTAATCCTGATCATCCTTGGTTTAGGGTTTTTTGTTGCTGGCGGTATTTTGGCTGCTGTTACGATAACTCCTGTGCCTGATATTGGGTCATTTGCTGCTCGACAAATAAATCAATCAACGAAGATTTACGACCGGACTGGCCAAGTTCTTCTGTATGATTACAACCGCGATGCAAAACGAGAAATTATTCCGCTTACTGCCATATCACCCAATGCAATACAAGCAACGATAGCGATCGAGGATTCTAGTTTTTACGAACATGGTGGTATTCGTTTTACTTCAATTCTTCGTGCAGTACTTATTGATGTATTTGGTGGTTCCTTTTCTCAAGGAGGTTCTACTATCACTCAACAGGTAGTAAAAAACACATTACTTACCAATCAGAAAAGTGTTGTGCGAAAAATAAATGAGTGGGCACTTTCTTTGAAACTTGAGGAGTCCTATTCAAAAGATCAAATTCTCGAGACCTATCTCAACAACATTCCCTACGGAGGAACTCTCTATGGTATTGAAGCAGCTTCAGAAACCTATTTCGGTATTCCAGCAAAAGATCTCTCGCCTGCAGAATCAGCTTATCTCGCAGCAATGATTCAGGCACCAAGTTTCTATTCTCCTTATGGAGCTCATCGTGCTGAACTGGATACGCGTAAAAATGTTGTGCTTGAACGAATGTACTCACTCGGCTTTATAGATGAGAATACTTTTACTTCATCTAAAGCTGAAAAAGTATCTTTCTCTTCTTCAGGCCAGAATTCTATTTTGGCACCACATTTTGTCTTTTACATATTAAATCAACTTGAAAATACGTACGGATCGAAAGCTCTTGTATCTGGACTTAAAGTAACCACAACCCTTGACGCTGATCTCGAAGCAAAAGCGGAATCAATTTTAAATACCTACGCACCACAAAATCAAAAGAATTTTAAAGCATCAAATTCTGCACTTATCGCTATTGATCCTCCTACTGGCCAAATCCTCGCTATGGTTGGTTCACGCGACTTCTTTGATACGACTATCGACGGCCAATATAATGCCACCCTCGCTCTCCGACAACCAGGTTCTGCCATGAAGCCATTTATTTATTCTCTCGCACTTTTAAATGGTTATACGCGCAATACTGTCGTCTTTGATGTTCCTACACAATTCTCTACTGCATGTAGACCTTCTGATACGACAAACAATACTCCTCCTTGTTATTCTCCTTCTGATTATGATGGAAAATTCCGTGGCCCGATGACCTTTGAAACTGCACTTGCACAATCAATAAACATTCCTGCTATTAAAGCTCTTTATTTAGTTGGTATACAAAATGCAGTCAATTTAGCCAAATCATTTGGACTCACCACCCTTGGTGATGCGGGTCAATATGGACTCACACTTGTGCTCGGAGGTGGTGAAGTTCGTCTTCTTGATCTGGTGGGAGCCTACGCTGCTTTTGGAAATGATGGCGTTAAAAATACACCAACAGGTATTCTTGAAGTAGATGACGCCCAAGGAAATGTACTTGAAAAATTCACCCCACAATCTTCAACAGTACTACCTGCAAATATAGCCCATGATATATCAGGAATGCTTTCAGATGCTCCTGCACGCCTCCCAGAATATGCACTTGATTCTCCACTATCCTTCAAAGGGTACGATGTTGCAGTTAAGACTGGTACAACCAACGACACACGAGACGCTTGGGTGGTTGGCTATTCTCCATCTATCGCAATTGGAGTATGGGCTGGCAATAACGACAACACTCCAATGGTAAAATCTGTCGCTGGATTTATCGCTGCGCCGATGTGGCACGATGTTATGGCATATGCCCTCTCAAAGTATCCAAAGACCTATTTTGGCGAACCAAGTCCAATCCTGTCTTCTGTACCGCCAATGTTACAAGGGAATTGGATTGTACCAGACGCACAAGGAACTATCGTTCCGCACAGCTTGCTCTACTGGACTAATAAAAGTAATCCTAAAGGGCCTCCATCAGTAAATCCTTCTCAAGATCCTCAATTTGCTTATTGGGAATATGGTATTTCTGCTTGGTATAACTCTTATCCAAATCTTTTTAGTAATCCTCCCATTTTTGTTCCTATCTTTTACCAAAACACACCAGTACAACAATTATAGTTAAAAGTAACTAATTATTGATTCATTGGGGAGACCAGATAGAGAAGTGAAGTATCACCAACGCCTTTTATAATAAGTGGGCGACCAATACCAGCCGCAAGAAGTGATAAACTTTCAGCTCCTGTTAAGGAGAGCACAGCAGAAAGATATCGATAATTAAATGAGAGATCGAGAGGATTTCCTGAAACTTGAGCTGAAAGTGTTTCTACCGACTCCCCTACTTCAGTGTTTCGTGCAAACAGCGCAATAGTATTTTTCTTTGGATCGAAACTTATATTCACTTTCTGAAAAGAATCAGAGAAAATTGTTGTTTGTTTTATTGCTGTTTCAAAATCCTTTCTTAATACCACCGCTTCAACAATAGATTCTTTTGGTATAATTTGGCGATAATCAGGATAGACCGCATTTGTTAATCGTGAGACCAACATACCAAACGTACTTACAAACGCACATTGATGCTCGTCGAACGACATAATAATATCTTCATCAGGGAGTGCTTGTGCTATATCTAATGCGTTTTTTGCAGGTATAAGGAATTTTCCTTGTATACCCTTATTAATAAGTGGAACTTTTTTCTCTGCGAGACGGAATGAATCAGTCGCAACCGCAGTTAATATTCCTCCTTCTATAGACAAGTAAATACTTGCGAGTTCTGGACGAATAGTTGAAGAAGAGGCACAAGAAGCGATAGAAGTGAAAAGAGTACGAAGAAGAACTCCTGAAATCACAATTCTATTTTTGGGATTTTCAGGAAATGGAATTGAAGGAAAATCATCATATGAGACTGTTTTAATAGAACTTTTTCCTGTGCCACTCGATAGAGTAATAATATCTCCAGTATGCTCAAGAGTTATATCTCCCCCATACGTAAGTGATCCTGCTATTTGCTGTAAGAGGATAGCTGGTATTGCAACCACTCCTTCGTTTTTTACTTCTCCTTTTATTTTTAGATCTATACCTGTCTCAAGGTTGGTTGCACGCATTTTAATACCCTCATCTCCTGCAATAATAAGAATTGAAGAGAGTGCTGGAAGGGTTGTATTTTTCTTTTCAGCGAATTTTGAAACGATATGCACAGCTTCAGAGAATAATTTTTTTTCTATTGAAATATTCATATGATTCTTATTAGTGGTGTTGATAAGTGGAGAAGATGAATTAAGTCAGGTAATACCTGATTATTATTTGTAATAGTATATACATAACTTGTTGATAAAGTATCCATAATCATCATGTAAGAAGGGTGCGTATAGTTTGTATCTCCTTTATAAGATCGTTATCCACAGCTATTTCACGTTTTATCTTTTCACAAGAATGAATAACTGTTGTATGGTCTCTTCCTCCAAGTTTTGTACCAATAGTTGGGTAAGAAATATTAAAATCTTCTCGGAGAAGATACATAATTACTTGGCGTGGACGAACCACTTCCCTTCTCCGTGTTTTTTCATAAATACTATCTTCATCAATACCATAAAATTCAGCAACTTTATCAACCACATTCTTAACAGATATATTTTTCTGAGGCCGAGTGAATGAACGAAGTGATTGGCGAACTTCAGCAATATCAGGAGCACATCCTTTTGCTTGAGCATTACAAATAATACTGTTTATCATTCCCTCAAGTTCGCGTATTGAACCAGTTAAAGAAGTGGCAACATACTCAATAACTTCATCTGAGAGGATAAAACCATGTAGAGCAGCTTTTTTACGAACAATAGCCATACGTGATTCTGGATCGGGCTCTCCAATATCAACTGCCATACCGCTCGATAAACGTCCTTTTAGACGTTCGGCAATATCAGGAATAGAGGCAGGTGACCGATCAGAAGAGAAAATAATTTGTTTATTAGTGTCGTGTAGAGCATTAAAAAGGTGGAAAAGTTCCTCTTGAGTCTTATCTTTTTTAGAAAGGAACTGCACATCATCCATGATAAGAAGGTCATATTGACGATATTTATCTTTAAAACGATTTGCAGAGCCTGCTTGTACCGAATCAACATACTCAATAGCAAATTTTTCTGAAGTAAGATAAAACACTTTTCGTCCTTGATATTGTTTCTTAAATTGATTACCAATAGCTTGAATTAAGTGTGTTTTTCCACGCCCAGTATCACCATAAATAAAGAGTGGGTTATACGTGATACCAGGGCGACTTAATGCTGCTTGTGCGGCTGTATACGCAAGGGTATTAAAAGAACCAATTACAAAAGTATCAAAGGTGTATCGTGGATTTAAATTATCACTTTTGTTGATATAAAATTCATCAAGAGGAAGCTCAAGAGCACCACTCACATTTTTAGTTTCTTTAGTTGGTTTGCGTCGTTCATCTTTCACAATAATGTATTCAATATTACGAAATTCGTACGAAACATCACGAATAATCTTCAAAAGTAATGTGTGAAATTTCTTTAGATACCAATCTTTAAAGAATTGGCTTGGTACACCAATATATACCACTCCATCCTCCCCTATCTTTACAATAAAACTACTACAGAACCATGTTTTGAAATTTGCTGAAGAGATAGAAAGCTCAACCTGTGTTAGTACGTATTCCCAGAGTTCTTTCAGGTTTCCTTTGTCCATAGTATAAAAGGAGTATACTCTCGATAAAAAAAGGAGGATAGAGTAGTTTTTTGTGGAGAACCTGTTACTATGCTCTTATAGCCTAATTTTCACCTCATTGTATGCCAAAACAGACCTATCAGCCAAAGAAGGGTAAACGCGCAAAAACACACGGATTTCTTGCACGAACCAGTACCTCCGCAGGTAGAAAAATAGTGCAAAAACGCCGCCGAAGCGGGCGCGCGCGTCTCACGGTCTAATTTATCCGTGTTTCCGAGTAAAAAACGGTTTCCACGAGCCCTTTTCCCTGCTGCTCTTAAGACAGGAAAGAGGTTTTTATCCCCACACCTCTCAGTTATTATTCCGAGGGATGGAGAAGGATATGCTGTCGTAGTACCGAAGAAAGTTGCCAATCTTGCGGTGGAAAGACATAAAATAAAACGCAGAATTTTTTCAGCACTTCGTGGAGATTTAGTCTCTCTACCCCCTGCTCTTATTGTTTTTCCAAAATCTTCAGTAAGTAGTGTAAGCTATCAAGATATAAAGACAGAAATTATAGATCTTCTTTCAAAAATTTATTCATAACCTACAATACATTTGTGATCTCTGCTTTTTTTCACACCGTCTTCTATAATCCAATTTATAATGCTCTCGTTGCATTGGTAGCGGTTGTTCCTGGATCAGATGTAGGTATTGCTGTTATTCTCGTCACTATCATTATTCGATTGATACTTCTCCCCTTCTCTCTCTCGGCTGCTCGTACTCAACGTGCGATGAAGCTTCTTGAGCCAAAGATTAAAGAATTAAAAGAAAAACATAAAGGTGATAAAGAGAAAGAAGCACTTGAAACTCTTGCTTTGTATCGAGAAGAAAAAGTAAATCCATTTTCGAGTATTCTCACTGTTTTTATTCAAATTCCGGTTCTTCTTGCGCTCTACTGGGTTTTCTTCTATGAGCCGTTCTCTGCTATTAATACCGCACGATTGTACGCATTTACCCCAATTCCCCATGCTATTTCGCTTCAGTTCCTCGGCATTATCTCAGTTGCTGGGAAGAGCTCGGTGCTCGCAGTGCTCGCTGGCCTCTCGCAATTTCTTCAGGCACACTTAGCGCTTTCAGGAACTATGAAGCCATCAGATTCCAAAGGAATGCAGAACGACTTCCAAAGAGTGATGGGAATGCAATTAAAGTATGTCTTTCCTTTTATTATTGCGACTATCTCCTACACAACTTCTGGCGCTATCGCACTTTATTTCATCACTACCAACCTCGCAGGAGCAGTACAAGAATGGCATGTGCGCCGCACTATTAATAAAGAAACAGCACCAAGTAGTTAATTTGGTCAGCTTAGAGTGAGTAGCTCCAGAGTGAACCATCGTTTTTATTAATAAATGCCAGTGTGGTAGCAAGAGGGTCAATAGCGAGTGCGATTGCATCAAGTGAACCTTTTGTTTCTTTCGGGAAATCGAGCACCAGCTGTGCTTGGCGGTCCACCACATCTATTTTCCATATACGATCAGAGAAATGTACCGCCCCTTGGTACCAATCATCTGGGTATGCATAACCACTCGCTGGGCTGACAGGAATACCGCAATAGAAAGCTGAATCATCAGCTGCCCACACACATTTATCAGCAATGGTAGCAACCGGAAGTTGAATAGCTTCGTTTGTCTCTGTGTTCACAAGCTCCATCTGGATTGCTGTGTCTTGCGTGTAACTCACTACTACCCACTTCCCTGACGGGCTAGAAAGGGCCATAAGGCCATATAATGGCCCTGCAATACGAGAGAAGTGTCCTTTGGTAACTATGAATGCATTACCCGCGAGTGTCGCTGACGGCTTCGTAAATGCGAGATAATTTTTTCCCGCAAAAGAAACACGAAGTGAAGAAAGAGGTGTCGTGAATGCTTCAGATACATGTGTGCCGTCTGTGTGCGCAACTGAAGCTGCCGAACCATTTACACCAGAAGCAAGCATGAGCACGCTTGTTGAAGAAACAGCTACATCAGTAAGGTTTTGAGGTAAAAAGAATCCTCCTGTGTTGTTCGAGCTTGCTGGGAGCGCGTAAGTGTTAATAGTAGAAAAATCAGTACCAGATAGATACTGAACAAAGGCGAATGAAGCATCGGGAAGCCATTCGGCTGACTGAATGCCTGGGACGGTCTTATTGTTCGTTCGTATAAGCGTTCCAGTACGTGTCTGATAGGAAAAAACATTTCCACTCTGACGCTCGATATAATTCACCGCAATTTCTAATGATGAACTAGCATTTGCAGCTGGTATAGCAACTACTGCTTCCCCAGGTACAACAGGTCCTGTGCTTATTTGTATGAGTCGTGCAGCGACGAGAGTCGTCTTATCGGTTGTGGTCGCTAGATTTGCTGGTTCTAAAGGGAAAACAGTTTGTCCGGCTGTGGGTAATGATGTATTCGTTGGCGCAACGACAACACTGGCCTGATTGGCGAAGAAATAGAAATAGACAGCTACCCCGATTCCAATGAGGGCGAGGAGCGTTATGAAGGTAATAAGTAGTCGGCGCATAATTATTGAAATGGCGTCCAACTAGGACTTTTAGAACACAAACTACCTACAAAAGTATGTATCGTCCCATAATCTCGGCAAGTCAAGGTTAAATTACCACATTTTCTAGCTTTGCCAGGCAAAGGTGTTTTGGGTGTCGGTGTACAATCTACAGGATTAGTGAAAGCAGTAGCACTAATACATGTTGATAATCCAGAATTTGAACAGGTTTCCATAAATTGAATTGCAGAATTGCCATTGTTAGGATTATCAGTCGTAATAGCTAACGGCTGAATATCATTGATTGTATTAAATTGTGAGGTGAGCCACCCGATGATTCCCTGATCTCTTGTATCTATAAATACATACTTATTTGACCATTTGCACATAAGCATTGCAGAAACAATTGTTCCATTCGTTAGGCTATTTTTAGAAATTATAGAAATCTTTCCAGAATTACTACCGCAACGGTCAATTTCCTTCTCAACAGCATCATTAGAAGGACATGTTGCAATTTGGAGAATACCGTTTGTGCCACTTGTTGTGCATCCAGTTGTAGTATCAGTTGCAGTGACTCCTGTGCTATTACCTCCGTTCCCAACCTGTGTCTCTGGCGCTGTATTAAGTGGGGGAAGATTAAGTGAAAGATTCAAAATGCTCGGATTGATGATGGAGAAAACAAGCACGGGCGAGAGGACGAGTACGAGACCATAAATTGCTTGTGAAATTTTACTTTTACTACTCATAAGGACACTGACATTATCTTTGTTTGTCGCAATATCAAAACCTGCACGAATAATCTGGATAACTGCAAGTATTGCGGCGATGCCGATAAGATATTTATAGAGATTATTAAAAAAATCTGAGAGCGATTTTGAATTCACGACTGCGCCGTTTGTGTCAGTAAGTCCAGGAATAGGCGCGAGTGCTGTAAATCCTTGCGAAGCATTATTATTGCCTGTCGGAGTTGCTGATGGTTGAGTTTGCCCGGTAGGACTATTCGGTGTTGGGTTTGCTGGTGCTGCTTGAGCTGTTGAACCACAAACAGTATTTTTGTCGCTTGGCAGAGCAGTCCCCAAGCAGGTGGTATCAACAATTACCCATCCAGGACCAAGTATTTCTACACATCCTTGACCCGTTGTCCTCTGTATTGGAGTGAAATTGGAATAGTCAGAACATGCGGCAAAGACATGCGGCGCTAAACCAAAGAAGAGAAAGAAAACTGATATAAAGAATATTTTTTTCATAGGCCAAATAAGCTAAAACCACTTGATGCGGTTCCAAAAGAGAGTGAGAGGTTCTCTGTCGCCTTTGTTGATCCTCCAGAAGAAGCCGTCAGTGACAGAGAAGCATTGCCCTGCCCTTTTCCTGTTGGTCGTAGAGTTATTGAATTACCTGTTTGTGCTATCGTGCCGCTTAAGAACCATTGAATAAGCGGAGCGCCATTGGTCGTCGGGAGAGAAAATGGGGCTGCATAGAGTGTTTCTTCTGCATTGCTGATGGCATAACTGCTAGAAAGTGCGTGATCATAGAGAATGCCGAGCAATGGGTCATTTTTATAAAGGCGTACTGACGGATCGAGAGCAGAGAGCGAGAGCGAAGCCCCTCCAACAAGATTTCCATCTTGGCTCATTACTGCGACTGAGACCTTCCGTGTTCGATACTGGAATGGTGAAGCAACGGTAATTGACTGTTTGCCAATACCTGAAGCGTTGGCGATTTGTGTGTCATCCACAGTCCAAGAGTATGAGAGAGTTGTTGTGTCAATTATCTCTCCTTTTGTTCCTCGTAGGTTCGCCATAGCGACGACGCGCACATCTCCTTCAAGCGGGACAAGCGATTTCCCTAGGTAGAGAGGAGGTGATGATGATATTGGTTCCGCGACAAGAACGACATCTTGAGGTTGAATAGAGATTGTTTGGTTGTAGGAAGCTCCTCCTGAAGTTACTGTTACTTTTGCACTCACAACGCTTCCTGCCCCTCCTACCGGAATAGCAGTTGGGCGAACACTTCCTTTATAGACTTCTTTTCCAGCAACAGAAACAGTCATAATTGCATTATTAAGATCAAGTGAAGAAGAAAGGAGTGAAAGTACTGCTTGGCTATACGGTGCAGGATATTGAGGGTTTACCGACATAGTAAATGCCTCTTCATTACTGATAGCCTGCGCAGAAACTGCGAGAGGAAGAAGAAAGATTAATGAAAGGGTGATTAAAAATCCAAAACGCATACCAGTAGTATAGCGCCTACACGAGACAATTATGCCGCACTACGCACATTCTCGGGGATTTCTCCCTCATTTGTTTCTTCATTTTCATTCTCCTCTTCTTGTTCGGCTTGTTCTAATTGAGCTGAGTACTGCTCCTGCATAAGTTCTGCATTTCTTTGGTTCTGCTCTTGCACCTGCTGTGCAGCTTGCTCTTTATTATATTTCGCCACATTCTCGTTATCTTTTTTTATTTGGGTATGGTACATCTTTATTGTTGCGCCAGTGAGTCCGGGGATGGTGCCGATAATAGGTGTCTCACTTAGAAGCAAACTTCCGACAAACCAAAGTATCTGACCCTCATTCTCTTTAAATATTCGGCTATTAGTCATAATAAGTACGAGTCCGATCGTCATCCAGCCGAAGAGTCCGACCGCCATCGCCATAACAACACCAAACGCTATAATCGCAGGAGAGCCGACAGTACCAATCACGCTAGCACCAGCGCCACATATAGTTGATCCTATCGTTGTGCCTACCATCCCACTTACTTTTGCAGTGCAATATGTGGCGGCGATTGCTGGCCCGAAGAACCAAAACTGTTCAAACATGATGCGGAGCAAATCAAAAATTCCGGCAATAATAAGAACGGGTGACGCCTTTGGCCAGGTCATCACTGGAGGCGGCTCCGAATTTGTCACTCCGCGGCGGGCTGGCCGCGGCAGATTATTTCTTTTCGGTGGCATACCGTGCCTTCTCTTCTTTTATTGCGAGAAGCTGCGAAGGATCGGAGGTAATAATCTGGTCTTCGGTATAACTCGCGACTATCTTAATGGCGACATGTTTCAGTCCGGCGAAGAAGAGTCCCTCCCCCACTCCAGCTTCAAGAAGAAGATATTTTTCTTCGTCCGTGAGATTAAATGTTTGCTGCAGGACCTCAATAGTGGTTGGCGATTGTTTCAGAAGTAATTGGAGTGAAGAGTTCGCGAGAATAGGTCGTCCGTATGGGCTCTTAAGGAAGTCCTCCACATCTTGAGTAATCGTGCAGACGCCCAGATAATACTTACGTCCACGTTTCGCGACCGAATAGAGGAAGGAAGCTGTGTCTTCGCTCTTCATCATCCACCACGCCTCGTCGATAATAAGCAGACGTTTCTTCATCTCGTGGCGCACTGCATTCCAGATGTAATGAGTGATGATATACATCGCTACCGGCTTCAGCTCATCCTCCATATCACGCACTGAGAAGACCTCGAATTGTTGGGTGAGGTCGATATTGGTTGGCTGGTCGAGGAATCCGGCCCAGGAACCACGCGTATATTTAGAAAGGCGTTCAACCAAGGATTCGCTCCCTTCCATACCAGAAAGCACCTGTTCAAAATCAGAGAGGAGAGGCGGTTCTGCTCCGGTGAAATTAGCGTCACCAGTAATATCTTTCAGTGCATATGTCTCGCCAATAGCACGGTCGACAATAGCGTCCTCTTCAGGAGAAAGACCACTCAACATAATACGGAAGAGTCCGACGAGTGCGATGATGTTGGAGCGGAGAATATCTTTCGGGTCCTCCCCTTCTTTTACTGGTGGCAGATCAAATGGATTGATGTGATGTTCAGAAGAAAGTGAGATATGGAAGACGCGTCCGCCAGTCGCTTCGGCGAGTTGGTCATATTCGCGCTCAGGATCGATAACAATAACGTCAGTACCGAACATCAGCGAACGTAGGATTTCGAGCTTCGTCGCATAGCTTTTCCCTGAACCAGACTTCGCGAATACGACTGAGTTGTAGTTCTCGAGCGAGAAACGATCGAAGAGAATGAGAGATGAATTATGTCTGTTTATTCCATATAAGATTCCTCGGTCGCTGGTGAGATCGAATGAAACAAATGGGAAGAATGAAGAAAGGGGTGAAGAATTTAATTTCGAATTGACGAGAAGTTCGTCGGTTCCAAGCGGAAGACAAGAACGGAATCCCTGCTCTTGCTGAAAGAGCGCTGGCTTCGTATAGACCAGCTTCGCGTCGAGAATACCGCGAATATCACCTTCGGTTTTATCGATATCTTCTTTTGAATCACCATAGAGTGCGAGATAGAGGCCGACATCAAAAAGTTTTTCTTGTGCTTGTTGGAGATCATTACGCAAACTCTCGAGATCTTGATATGCCGTATCGAGGAGAGGGTCGCGCACAAGACCTTTCGATTCTCGTTCATTAATCTGACTCTGAACCTCAGCAACTTTCTTTTGGAAACCTCGGAGGGCCTGCTCAGTATCGACAGGATGAATAAATATCGAAGCATCGAGTATCTTGTCGAGATTGACGACGGGAGAGAACCAGCTGTCAGAGAGGAAGCGTGGATAGGAGATGGTATAAAAAGAACGAACAAACTTTTCTCCAAGTTCGATTTCGCGCGAACTAATCTTCAACGCGGTCGGGGCGATGGTATCAGCCAGATTAAGCGAACCTTCTCGATAAATATCTTTCGGGAGAACAGGAACGACGGCCGAATTCTCAGAATCTTGTTTGTTTTTTCTGCTAAGGAAGTCAAGAAGTGCCATAGTAATTTAATTATCGAGACGAATCGGGTTCTCGAGCTCTCCCGGATTAAATGAACGATACAGAAGTTCGATAACTTCTTCGGTGCCGAGTGGCACTGCGCGCACTCCAGTACCAGCAAGGCCACCAGCAACGAGTGAGAGCCGTTGTTCGAGCTGTGCCCGATCTTCATTAAAAGAAGTTTTCTCAGAAGCGTTCTTCTCTGTAGTATTTTCGTGTCGCAAGAAACTTATCGCACCAGCTGCAGAAGCATGTGGTGCATACGGGACAACAATATAGAACGATTTGGTCATAATGTTTGCCTGATCAGCGAAAGAACGCACAAACTCAACATATTCTCGCAATTGGACTCGCATAAGTTCGGTCTTTTGTTCTGATGCTTTCTCTGCAAGAAGGGTGAGATAGGGACGTAGATCCATTTTCCGCGAATTTATAACTATCTGAATAGAGAAATCAAGGGTGTTGAGGAAATTTTGGAAACCAAGCGTAATAGCATGCTGTTCGTCAGCCGACTTCAGTCCGAAGTTAATCGAGGAACAGATCAGTATGCCGCGATACCCACCATCTTTCAAAATGATAGTGCCATTCCGAATCTCCTTCACGGGGACGAACTGCTGGGTTGCTCCTGGTGTGCGTGTGTTTGTCATATTATTCTGGATTTTTCGCAGATTCTTTGTTCTGGATATCGAGTGACCAAGCGAGTTCAGAGAGCTTCCCTCGGGTAAGTTTCGGAGTGCCTTGTGGAATGTTCAAATTCGCCTCGGCCGCTGCTGCAGCGGCCGCTGTGGCACTTCTCTCCCCTTTGCTTGGCTCCTCATGTTTCCAGAGGAAGAACTTCGAGCCAGTGTAATAGTTAAATCCTGCTTCGAGCATAGTAATGAACGGCTTATTATTTATTTTATAGAATGCGAGCGCTGCCGCGAACGCGACCACGAGTCCTGAGAATAAGAGCGCAAACAACGTATTAAGATACACAAAGAAAACCACACACAATCCTCCAGCTCCAGCGACATAAATAAACTGTTTCAAGGTTAACGGCCCAACAATCTTACTCTCAACTTCGATAAATTGTGGGACTTGGTATTCCATCTACTCTAGTATAGCAGGCGATGCATCATCGCACTGTCGAGTGCACATGCATCATCGCATTGTCGAATGCACACAATAGGATTTTATATTCCACTCCCTTTTATATCTTTTGATTGGATGGGGCTCTCGATGCCGGGAGACCATTTTGCGTTAATAGAACCGAATTTCTTTTCGTATTCTCCGACTTGGTGTGCCAAGCTCTGCACGAGACGCTTCATATGTGGTGGGGTGAGCGCATACGCGTTCGCGGTCTCCCCTACACTCATAATCAGCACGAAATTTTCTTGTGAATGACCTGCGACGACGTTCTCACAGAATTGTTTCGGTATTTTGTTGAAGTCCATAAGTGAAGTATAGCAAATTATGAAAATAAGAAGCCCTTGAGAAGCGGGGCTTCTCAAGGGTGTGATGTTTCTTGCTGAAAACGAGTTGAGTTTATTATGGATACCCAAACCGATCTCCAACATTTGTCGCAGAGGTCATGACTTTTGTCTGGAGGCGCCGTCCATCTTTTTTGACCCGTTTTATTTTTCTTATGGGTCTCATTTCTGACCCGTATCTTCCTAGTACGACAAATACTACAATATCTTGCCATCTTCTCTCCTTTCTGTGACCTCTAAAGAGACAGTACGCCACTTATGTGTAGATGTCCATTTAACTCCCGGTGATACGTTCAAGAAGCCAGAGAACAAGATTGAAGAATGGTCCTGCGAAGATATACGAAAAGATAAGAAGGAAGAGGATAAGAGAGAGCATTCCTGCTCCACGGATTTGCTGTTCTATACGTATCATAGTGGCAGAAGAACTCCATGGGAGTGCAGAGCGTAGAGCGGTAAAACCATCGAGTGGAGGGAACGGAATAAGATTAAAGAGACCAAGGAAGAGATTAATAAAGGCAATAGTGGCCGCGAGCGACAACATAGCTGGGTCGAGCCCGAGCGCCGCACCAAAACGCACAATAAGTCCGAAAATAATAGCGAGAAGAATGTTCGTGGCGCTTCCGGCTATGGCTACGAGCGTCTCACCCCATCGAGGATTACTTAAATTGTAGGGATTGTACGGCACGGGCTTCGCCCAGCCGAAGAGGATCGGCGACTGAGTGAAGACGAGTAGTGCCGGGAGAACAATCGAGCCCATAAGGTCGATGTGCGGGATCGGATTAAGCGTCAAACGGCCAGCGAGACGGGCGGTCGGGTCGCCAAGCGAGTTGGCAGCATAGCCGTGCGCAACCTCGTGTGCGATGACGGAAAGGATAAGAATAATGAGGGTAAGGGCGATAGTCATGAAATAAACTTTGCGTGTGTCGTATCCTATGCTACCATGCGCTGACTATGGCACGAACCTGCGAAATCACTGGAAAGAGCACGCAAATCGGCGGGCGGTACTCGAACCGTGTCCGCGCGACCCAGTTTAACCCGACGGGAAAGGTTCGCAGAAAGGCAAATCTCCAGAAGAGACGCATTTATGTCCCTGAACTCAAGAAGACCGTTATGGTGGATGTCTCTGTAAAAGGGCTTAAGACTATTAAGAAGAACGGCGCATTCGCTGCACTCACGAAAGCCGGGGCTATTTGATTGAGTACAATCACCTACTGTGTAATCTTTGCTAGCTCTATTCCGTCCGAGATATAGACGCCTTTGGGTGTGCTCGAGGAAATTAAGAGTGCAGTGGAGCCGTAAGAAATAGAAAGTAGATCGGCGTATATGACAGTAATCTGTACTGAATCGATTGTGAGAGGTGTTCCGTAGGGAGTAGTAGCTGTACCGAAATGTAGAGGAGTTGGAATCTTGTAGCGACTCGTTACGTCCAGAAGTCCTTTAGATGAACTCGCTTTATCACTCGTGAGTATGATCGTATCAATACGGCGCTGCCAAGGAGGGAGTGCAGTGCCGAGCGCGCGTAAGATGCTCGCGTCGGGACCTGTATCAATGAGGAGCGTTTTGCCATTCGGTGTTCGCACAAGTGTTGCATTACCCTTCCCCGCTTCGAGTACCGATATTTCTAATACGCGCGGTGCGAAGATGGTGCGATAAATAGTGAAATTAATTGCAATAAGTATAAAAAATAAAATGAGATAGAAATTTTTCATAACGAGACAGTAGCAATATTTTGCGCCGGCGTTTTATTTCTAGAAACAATATAAATAAGCATCGTATACGCAACGAGCACGAGCCAAAACGGAAAGAGTGGAAGGGTGAATGCTGCGAACGGCAGTGACGCTGATTCATTCGCAATAAATATGAGATAGGCATTCGCGAGATACGCCGGAAATGCGAATACGATGCCGACGAAAGGAGCGAAAGAATTGAAGAGTATTCCGGCGAATCCGGCGAGCGCCGAGAATCCCATCGCGAGCGGCACCATAGGCGCCGTGATGATATTCGCTGGTATCGCGACAAGGGAGAGATTGCCGGTGTCATAGAGTAGGAGTGGAAGAACAGCGATTTGTGCGGCGAGCGTTGTCGCGACCGTGTTCTTCCAAAAAGGATTTTTAAATAATGTGAGAAATGTTTCGATAATCGGCGCGAGCCAGATAAGCCCTGCAGTCGCGGCGACCGAGAGACCGAAACCGGGGTCGAAGACGAGATAGAGCGGATTCCAAAGGATCATAAGAAAGACGACAACGAGAAGCGCGCGACTGGCGGCGTAAGAACGGCCAGTCGCGCGGGCGAAGAGCGCGATGAAAGCCATCAACATCGCGCGCAACGCGGTCGCCGAGGCGCCTGCGATGCCGACGAAGATAAGAACGGCGCAAGCGCCTGCTACTGCTCCCCATCGCTTCGGGAGCTTGGTATGCGCGAGTGCCGCCATAATCCATTCGGCGACTATCATCACATTGTAGCCAGAGAGCACAATAATTTGCACGAGACCAGAGCGGACGAATGCATCTTTCAAATCATTTCCGAGACCGGACTTCCCTCCTATCACCACGCCGCCCGCGAGTGACGCGTAGGGCTCGGGCATCGTTGCCTGCAGTCCATTCAGAAATGAATGCTTCACGCGCGCGAGTGTGGCAGGAATCGAATACCACGACGCTTCTTCGGTAACGCGCAGATACGCGAAGTTAAGTAAGAATCGTACGCCGTCGCGTTCAAGATATTTGTCATACTTAAAGACGCGGCCGTTGTTGTCGGCAAATGGTTCAGGTAGCGCGAGTGTCCCCGATACGCGCACGTGGTCGCCGACCGCGACGCTCGGATACCTCGGCGCTACCACGAGCATCTTCACTTGCTCCTTACCACTTACAACTTGAACCTGGATTCTTTGGTTCGCATCGCGCACATCAGGGTCACTCACTACAATGCCGTTGTATGAAACGCGATGCTTCACATCGCGCACAAATGCATCAGGTAATGACGAATCAATAAATGTCGTGCGCAACATTCCGAACACAACAAAAATAAAAAACACCGCGCCTGCTGTATACACAACTCGCGGTTTTAAAAATGCCGCGGCGCTCAGAAGCGCCGCGAGAATAAAAATAAAAAGAATCACTGGCCAACTACCTGTGGTGAGCGAAGTCGAACCAAAATTAAAAACAGATTTTAAAAACACCCCACTCGCGAATCCAGAAACAACGGCGATTAGAAAGTGCATCGCTGTCGGAATCTTAATTATTTGGGCGTAGCATCAATCGAAAAGTGGAGATACTTCCTGAAAAGCTTTCGAAGTTCTTCATTTTGATTCGCTATCCATTCCTCGAGATCCGCAGCCTCTTGTGCGAGTTCCGCTCGTATTTTCTCGTCCATCACTCCTCTTTGGAACTTACCATTAAGTTGCTTTAGCCGAACACACTTATCGATAACTTTCTGCCTATATTCGGAAACTTCTTTACCAAATAAAAATTCAGCATCCGCTGTATCCCATATGAGCTTAGAGAGTTCATCACTCTTGATATCAGCCAATAGTGAAAAGCTGGTGAAAAACGATCTGAATCCTTCGAATACCTTATAACGCCGGTCGAATAAATCTAAGCGCAATTTATCTTTGTTTATATAAAAACCAGCCTCGTTTATTCGATAATTCTGCCAAGCGATGTAGGCCAAAAGTATTGCTATGATAATTTGTATATCCATGATTTAAATTATATGCTCCCTGTCCATCGCGGTGTTAGTGAGCGCGTCGGCGCTTTTCGAGCCATGCAGGCACAGGACCGAAAGTGAGAGGACAAGTCGAAATCTCGGTGCGCGTCACATCAAAAACAAGTCGATATAATTCATCGGCACTATCAAAGATGGCTTTGGTCCAATCGAATCCTAAACGTTGTGAGAGTTCTTTTACTGTCTCTTCGCTCTCACCCTCGATTTCGGCGATAGGTTCAAGCCATGGCCATGTATCAAGCATCACTTGAGTGCCATCGATCTCCCATAACTCCCTCTTCGTTTCTTGCTCTGCCTTAACGATAAGACCAATTGCGAGTAAGAGCTCTTTTGTTCGGATGTAGTCATCCACGACAATTTCTATCTCTTTCATTCCATTGATGGTTTCGTTGGTGCGTTGTTTGAATGTCAGTGTGATGGAGTCGCCTTCATCTCGTAGACGTACCCATGCGGCCTTTGCGTCAAGTCGCAGATCCTCGTAGTCAAAGATGGTACGGCGAATCAAACGTTCTGGACGAATTAATTTAGCTCCAATATCGCCTAATTTCTTACGCAAGGCGATGTGATCTGCTGGTATGAATGTTGCTTCCACTTCTGTTTTCATGGAACGATTATACCTTCTCTAGGATTATGCACCACGATCCATCGCGGCGTTGGCGAGAGCATCGGCGTCAGAGTTTTCTTCGCGTGGAACATGGGTGAATGCGACATCGCCGAATGTGGTAATGACTTTTTTTAGTCGCGCATGCTGTACTTTCAGTGTCGGATGCTTCACTTTATATTCCCCGCGCATTTGTTTCACCACGAGTTCGCTGTCCATTTTTACCACCACTTCTGTCGCGCTCGTCTTCCCTGCTCCGACGAGTTTCGCTAATGTTTCGAATGCGAGAATCACTGCTTCGTATTCTGCAAAATTGTTGGTGTGCGTTCCGAGAAATTGCGAAACGCTCGCGACTGAATTACCAAGCGCGTCGCGAATCATCGCGCCTGCCCCGCTCGGCCCCGGATTCCCTCTCGACCCGCCATCGGCATGAATAGTGAAATGCATGTCTCTACTATACCAAGCGTATGTCGAGAAGTCGCAGGCGCACGGGATTGCCGCGAGAGAAGGTGTCGCGTTCGAGATGTGCGAGAATGTCTGCGCGACATCCTTGTGTACATTTATTTGCCGAGCGCGCGAGCGGTCCTTTTGCAAAAAAAGTGACAGCATCAATCGATTGATTTTGTTTTTCTTCAGAACTTATTTTTAATTTCAGATGTTCTTCACTTTTTCCGAAGTGCGAAATATTTTGAATGAGAATGTTTCGTAATAAAAAAACAGGCTTCTGATTTTGTTGACCAAAGGGTGCGAGCTTTTCTATCTTCGTGAGAAATGCTTTGTGCAATTCTTCGGGTAGCACTTCAGCATCAGCATGTGTCTCGAGCGAATCAGTGAGTTCATTTTTTTCACTGATGCGCGCGTATGCTTCGACTAATTTATCTTCAAGAAAAAATATCGCATCATCTCTGACCGTGAATCCTCCCGCTGCTGCGTGTCCGCCACATTCCACAAAAGTATTTTCTGCCGCGCGCATGAGTTCGAGCGCATGAATGCCGCCACCGCTTCGCACCGAACCCTTAATACTTCCGTTGCCTTCCCTTCCACAGAGAAATACGGGGCGTTCATATTCGTCGGCGATACCGCCCGCGACAAGACCCAAGAGCGCGGGTCGCCATTCCGGGTTGCCGAGCGCGATAACAGAACGCATTTCATTTCGCTCTTTTAATCGCGAATGCACGGCGCGCGTGAGCGCGCCGGCTTCTGCTTTTCTATGCCGGTTTGCACTTTCCAATTTCTTCGCGAGTGCATCCGCCTCGTTCTCGTCAGTAGTCGTGAAGAGATCGAATGCTTCGCGCGCATCGCCCATCCGGCTCGCTGCGTTCACTCTTGGCGCAATCATAAATCCGACATCATCTTCAGTGAGTGCACGTTGTTCGACGCGCATACCGCGAAGTAATTTCTGGAGGCCGATGCGCGGCGACTTACGAAGTACGAGTAGGCCGAATTTTGCGAGGATGCGATTCTCGTCGACGAGCGGGACCATATCGGCGATCGTCGCGAGTCCCACCATATCGAGTAGCCACTTCTCCCAACCGAGTGGTACTTTCTCGCGTAATTTTGGCGAGAGCGCAAGAGTGGCACACACGAGCTTCCATGCGACTCCCGCGCCACAGAGGTCGTGGAACGGATACTTCTCATCACTTCGTGCATTCGGATTTACGATGGCGAATGCATCAGGCCCCCCTTCGCCAGAGGTTTCGGAGGTGCGCGGCAGGTGATGATCAGTGACGATGACATCCATACCTAATTCTTTCGTGCGAGCGATTGGCTCGAGATCAGTAATGCCAGAATCTACGGTGACTATAAGTTTCACACCGCTTTTTGCGAGTCCTTCGATACCGCTCACATTCATCCCGTAGCCCTCATCGTGCCGGTGCGGAATATAATTCTCGAAATTCGCGCCGACTTTCTTTAAGAAATCGTGCAGAACAACAGCTCCCGGAATACCGTCACAGTCGTAGTCGCTCCATATGGCAATTCTCTCGTTAGAGAGAATTGAGGTGCTGAGCCGCTCTGCGGCTTTCTGCATATCCGTCATCAGGAGCGGATCATGCAGATGTTCGTCATACGAAGGATTTAGGAATTTCTCGGCGTCTTCCTTTGTCCGTATGCCGCGGCGCGCGAGGAGTGCGGCAGTGAGGTCGTCATACGAGAGAAGTTCTTCGCGAAGAATATCGTCGAGGGGTTCGTGGAGCGGAAACATAAAGCAGTTGTAAGGTATAAGGTATAAGTTGTAAGATTAAATGCAATGGAGGACACTATTTTTATGAAAATCGTTCGGCGTGAGATTCCTGCTGAGATTGTGTATGAAGACGCTGATACGATCGCTTTCTTGGATGTGAAACCGACTACACCCGGCCACACGCTGGTGGTGCCGAAGAAATTGGCAGAGAACATCTTCGATGTAGAAGAGGAGACCCTTGATGCAGTGATGCGCACGGTGCGGAAGATTGCGCCTGCGGTACGCGACGCCGTCGGAGCGCACGGTGTGCACATTAATTCAAATCACGGAGAAGCCGCCGGGCAGATTGTTCCACATCTCCATATCCACATCATTCCGCGCATTTCCCGCGGCGAATTCTCCTTCTGGCCACAAAAGGATTATCCATCCGGTGCCGCTGCTGAAATCGCCGAGAAGATTCGTCGAGCGATTCAGTAATTGTTCAGTGCTTCAATACCTGGGAGAGTTCCGGCAGCGAGGAAATCGAGCATCGCGCCCCCGCCCGTAGAGACGAATGAGAATTTCGGCAGGAGTCCGAGACCTTCTATAGCAGCGATCGTGTCTCCCCCGCCAAGAATAGAATAAGCAGATGAATTCGTAACTGCTTCGGCGAATGCATTTGTTGCACCACTGAATCCATTTTCATAATTCCCTAAGGGGCCATTCCAGAGAATAGTCTTTGATTTCTTCGCTAGGTCAGCGAGAAGTGCTATAGAGCCAGGTCCAATGTCGAGAATCGCCTCGTCTTTGATAACAGAATCAATGGGTAAAACAAGTTTAGAGTTGGCAATGAGTTTTTTAATTGTAGCTTCGTCAGAATCTGAAACGAGTGACTTCCCTACATTTTTGCCTGATACCTTGAGAAAAGTGTTTGCGAGCGCACCTCCAACAAAAACATGATCATAAAGTGTCAGTAGTCGTGTCAGCACCGTTTCTTTCGTCGAGAACTTCATCCCGCCGATGACGGCGAGCGACGGACACTTGGGTGTAAGTGCTTGTGACAATTCTCGCATCTCGTCTTCGAGAAGTAATCCGGCATAACTCGGGAGAATTTCGGGAACTCCCACAGTAGAAGCGTGCATGCGGTGGCAGGTATCAAAACTATCTTCGACAAAGATGTCACCGAGCGCGGCGAGCTCTCGTGCGAACGCACGACTATTCTCCCTTTCACCCGCATGACGACGAAGATTTTCAAGAACGATAATTTGTCCCGGTGCGAGAGAGCGGATTGCAGCTCGCGCATCAGTGCCGATGGTTTCCGGAGAAAACGAGACGCCAGAGATGAGTTTCCCAAGAGCTTGTGCGACTGGCGCGAGTGTCTCAGTCCCCTTCTCCCCGATGTGGCTGATGAGAATAACTTTCGCACCCCGTTCAGAAAGGAATTTTATTGTCGGTAATGCGCGCCGGAGACGATAATCATTTGCCACCTCGCCATTCTTGATAGGTACATTCAAAGCCGCGCGCACTACTATTGGAACGTTTTCAAAAATCTGTATATCGCGAACACTTCGCATATTAGGCGAGCTGCTTTACCAACTGAGTGAAGGTGTATGGATCAACTGATTCGTGTCCGACAAGAAAGCCATCGACACCCGATGAAGCGGCGAGTCCGCGGATATTTCCTGATTCAACCGAACCGCCATACAGTACTAGAGAATGGGCAGAACTTTTCCCTGGAAGAAGTTCCGCGAGCACTTTACGAATATAGAGCACCATTTCAGCAAGGTCATTCGGCTCGATTGCCGCATCAGCGGTCTTCCCTATTGCCCAGAGGGGTTCGTACGCGACGATAATTTTTGCCCGTTCTTTTGGCGCGAGGAATTCGGTCGCATGGGTTAATTCTTCGCGTATGACTGAAAGATAGTGGCCCTCAATATCGCGCTCATTCTCGCCGATACAAAGAATAGGAATAAGATCTTGTGCCAGCGTATGAGCAAGTTTCTGAGACACTATCGTATTGGTGTCGCCCGCCGCGCGTCGCTCAGAATGTCCGACAATTGCATAAGTAGCACCAACAGATGCAAAGGTTTGTGCTGTTATCTCTCCTGTTTCTGCGCCACCAGTCGTGGCTGACACATCTTGTGCGGCAAAAGCGACTACAGATTTATTCTTATATGAGAGTGCACCGAGTAATGGCGCTGGTGGCGCGAGTACAAGGTCACAACCAATTTTTTTTGCAAGTCGCTTGCTGGTGGTAAAGAGCTTTTTTGCTTTCCCCAAATCTTCAATATAAGCTTTCCAATTTGCGATTATGATCATAAAACAATGATAGCAGGTCGAAGATGTCTGCGTGTATCACTGAATAGTGTAAGTTCCCGGAATGAAATTCCAACTCCCTCCTGGTCCTGACTCGAATGCGACACTCGGAAGGCCAGTGTCATACGTAACATTCGCTGAATTCTTCAATGTTATTTTATATGCAGTGACTTCTTTTAATGAAACGCTGTTGGCGAGCGGGATAAGTCCGTGTGCCGCATAGGCAACGAGAGCAGATGCGCTGTTACTTAAGTCAAATGCTGCAACTTCCCCACCATTTTCAGCGCTTTTGTTTTGGGAAATGAGGAAGATGAATGAGCCGGGTGTACCGGAGTTTTGGAATGCTGTTTGATTACCGACACTTATTCTACTGCCATTCATCAGGTCGGTCGGATCATCAGCGATAAGAGCGATATTTTGAGCTCCAAGAGATGCTGCCATTTTTATCGTTGCAGTGTTTTGGACATTGATATTGCCCGTGACCCAAATATGGCCGTTTATTGTTACGGTTGGGCCATTCGTAATGTTCAAATCACAAGGAATCTTTATTGGTCCGAGGGTCACGTTCCCGGAAGAAATATTGTACGAACCATCATGACACGTTGCAGTTCCTCCTGCGGCTGCTATGGTTTCCCATCGGCTTATCTGATCATCTGAAATAGGAAGAGGTGCTGTTGACTGGTCGACACTATTTGGATGCGAAGTTCCTCCCACAGTCGTATTTGTCTTAGAGGAATGATAGTACGCGTCTTTGTCAATAGTAGTACTTTTCGACGAATTTCCGATGGTGTGAGAGTAGACCGAACCTGTTGCGTGGATGCCATATACTAGCCCATCATCTCCTGAAGAAACAACGTCGCCAAGAATATCATTTTCACTACCGCCAATAACAGATCCTCCTGAGAATACATTGCCAGTTACGGTTGAATTATTTTCCATCTCGAATCCCCCATTTCCCGATTGAATTCCGTAATGAAATGAAATGATGGAATTATTAATGCCAATATTTGCCTTAATAGTTTTTGTTGCTACTGGGTTGGTGCTGTTCGGTATAAAACCAGTGGAGATGATTTGTTTTGTTGTTCCGTCGATTGCTGAAACGGTCACGGTAAACATTCCTGGTGCCAGTGTAGTATTTGTTTCCCCAGTATAGGAAGGGTTTTGGTTCAGTTGATAAACGGCTTTGTCGATACCAGCTTCAGCGAGTGCGAGTGCTTGTGCACTCGCTATATCATAGCGAGCAATTCTTGCTGAGCTCGTTACTGAACTTAGATATGCGCCTGAAACCGTGAAGAAAATACCAAGGAATACCAGAGCGAGAACGAGTACATATCCTCGGTGAAGCACAGAAGTGTGAGATGTATAGTTCATACAGAAAGAATTAATAATTACGCAATTTTATTTGCTCATTTCGATGGTCAGAAAGGATGTTTTGTTTTACGTATGCTTGTGTTTGTAAGTCGATAGTAACGATACTGGCTTTTGTGAGATCGACATTGTCGTAAGTGAATGTCAGCGCACTCACGGTGGTGCTCAACTGTTTTGTTCCTGAAAATCGTTTACTTAAGGCGCTTGCTTCAAGAAGGCGGTATGCATTCGTACCAACAACATAAAATGCTGTGTAGTCATAGGTGTTTGCTATGACATTCCCAGAATCATCGATAGAAGGAATTTCAAGGACAAGCACTGTTGACGAAGAGGTGTAAGTTGCGCTCGAGAATGTGTGAGTGGTAAGTACTGCTTTTGCAGGAAATGCAAACGACTCTATCTCGCGCATAACTGCACTTGCTGATCCGGATGATTGTGCAAATGTCTCCTGATAGGACACAGATGTAGTGAAGCTAGAGATTAAAAGAATAATTGAGATCAGCATACTTACGCTCAGAGCAACAACAATTACTGTTTCAATAAGTGTAAATCCAGTACGATGACTCTTTTTTTGTTTGGATATCATGGAAGCCCGCCAGAATCAGTAATAAGTGTTGAGAGTGAGACAGTACTTGACGCTGTATAACCTGGTTCCATCCATATCACGTTTACCGAAACTTGTTTTGTCTTTTCGTTATAGGTGCTTATGGTGAATGTTGCAGTTGCCCCCACCGGGAGTGTGTTCAAGAGGTCGTTAGAGAATGAACCGCTTTGGGGAAGAATGGTATAACCACCTGCCCGCAAGCTCTCAAGTTCGTTACGGGCGATAGCAAGCGCAACGCCTTGATTTTTTGAGTTTTTTACGAGTATATCACTATGTATAATCGCCTGGAGCAGAATAAGCATAGAACCAATAATAAATATCGAGATAATAATTTCGATGAGCGAGAATCCATTAGGAGATTTCATATTAGAATGCCGAGGAAAGCTGATAAATAGGTGCAATCATTGCAATCGCAAAAATGCCGACGAATACACCAATAAAAAGCATAAGAACTGGTTCGATAACAGTCGAAAGATTTTTTGTTTTTTCGGAGACATCCCCCTCATAAAACTCAGCGATTTGTTTTAACATCTGAGCAACCTTTCCGGTCTCCTCTCCTACCAAGAGCATCTCACTCATTAGAATTGGATATAGTTGTGTATGAAGAGTGAACGATGCAGAAAGAAGTTCCCCTTTCTTTACACGCATTTCGGCTTCTTCTATCACATCAGCATATGCGCGCACATGTACGACTTCTTTGGTTATCGAGAGGGCATCAAGTATCGGAACACCAGCAGAGAGTAGTGATGAAAGTGTACGAGAAGCGCGTGCGGTATAGGTCTCACGTACTAGTTCTCCTATAATTGGTATATAAAGGGAAACTTTGAGTATTAGAGAACCTCCTATTTTAGAACGTGCAAAGACAATACTGCCTAATATAAATACAACAAGTGCGACGAGAAGAGATATCGTATGCGCTATCATGAAATTTGAGACACCAACGATGACACGAGTGGCAAGTGGTACCTGTACTCCAAGATCGTTAAAGGTACTTGTCAGTGTTGGTACGACATAGATGAGCATAAGAAATCCGATAACTGCGACTACAAAGAGAATAATGGCAGGATAAATCATTGCGCCTTTAATCTTCCGTACTAATTCTTCAGAATGTTCCATTTGAAGACCAACGACAGTGAGAGAATCAGCCAATGAGCCTGACTCTTCTCCTGCTCGCGCCATAGCAACAAATATTTCTGGGAATATCTTCGGATACTTCTGTAATGATTCATGGAAGGACAGTCCCTTCTTAATAGAATCGGAAAGTCCCATTATAATTTTCTTCAAACGCTTGTTTCCTGATTGTCGTTCAATAACCAGGAGTGCACGAGCAAGCGAGAGACCTGCTGAAAGCATTGCGGATATATTTTTCGTTATGCGAATGATCTCCCTGTGCTTTATTCCGGTGCCGACAGTAATAAAAAACCATGAAGGTAAAGAGAAACCATCTGTTTTGTCTGTAAGGTTAACCACAACACCTCCCTCTTTCTGTATTTGGTCGTACACTGCGAAGTGTGAAGCGGCGTCAATAGTGCGTGTCTGGTCTGGTATGCCTTCTTTTCGTATGGTGACGTTGTACTTCATATTATTCGTTTATAGTACGAAGCACTTCTTCAATACTTGTAATGCCACGCGCGGCTTTATAGATTCCATCTTGGAGCATCGTAAGCATTCCTTCCTTCTTCGCTTGTGCTTCGAGTGCGTCGCTCGTGCCGGAGTGGAGCATTAAATCTCGAATCGTAGGAGTTACCTCGAGAACTTCGTGGATACCGATACGACTCTTATAACCATCTTCACTTCCCGCTCCCGGTACTGGTCGATAGAAATGAATGTCATCGATAGTAGCGGTTTCTTTCAATAGTTTTTCATCCTTCAGTGCTTTAAATGCAGCAGCAAAATCCTCTTCACTCGCAATTTTGGCGCGCATAGCAGCATCGACCGTATATTCTTCTTTATTATCACAAAGTTTTCTTACGAGTCGCTGACCAACTATGACACGAACGGTCGATACAAGAAGGAATGGTTCGACACCCATATCAATAAGACGTGGGATAGCGCCTGCGGCGCTGTTGGTGTGAATTGTCGAAAGGACAAGGTGGCCAGTGAGTGCAGCATTAATAGCGAGTGAGGCTGTCTCGCCATCACGAATCTCTCCGACCATAATAATGTCAGGATCTTGTCGAACCAGAGAGCGCAGTCCGTTCGCGAAGGTAAAGCCAATTTGTGGATTCACCTGCGTCTGGTTAATACGCTTCATTTGATATTCGATTGGGTCTTCGACCGTCGAGATATTTACATCTGGTTGATTCAAAATATCGAGCATTGTGTAGAGCGTTGTCGTCTTACCAGAGCCTGTTGGGCCGGAAATAAGAATAATGCCGGTCGTCTGCTTCAGTGCGCTATGGATGCGCTCCATATTCTCACCATGGAGACCTAAGACTTCGAGTGTGAAGCCCTCCCCTGTCTCGCGTAGAAGGCGCATCACGGTTTTTTCTCCGAAGAAGGTCGGGAGAATAGATACACGAAAAGAGACACGATCAGCTTCTGTCTCCATCTTGAACCGGCCGTCTTGTGGCAAGCGTTTCTCATCCAATTTTAGATTTGAGAGTACCTTAATACGCGCAACAATACTTGCTGCAGCGGTCTTCGGTAGCGTCATTGCGTCGTGGAGAATACCGTCAATGCGATAACGGACGAGCACTTCCGCCTCCATTGGTTCGATATGAATATCAGAAGCGTCTTGTACAATGGCGTGTCGGAGAAGTGTGTCGACGATGCGCACAATCGGCAAATCCTCCGCCATTTTTTTCAAATCATCGCCCGAGAGGTCTTTATTATCTTCCGAAATAACACGAATTTTTTCTGCTTCAGTTGAAATAATCCCGCCGAACTCGTCTTTCAGCGATTTCTGATACTGCAGAAGCGCGTACTTAATGCTCTCTGTGTCGGTCAATCGCGATAATATCTTAAGTCCTGTCTTCTTCCGTACTGAATCAATGGAAGCGAGGTCTTCGACATCGAGCATGGCTACCTCGAGAGAATCAACACTCTTTTTATACGCAATGATGTTATGGGTACGCGCGATTGGTTCGGGAATAATTGAGAGAATATCAACGGGAATGCGGAATTCTTTTAAATTAACGAATGGAATGCCGAGAACGTACGCATGAATACGTCGCAAAGCATCTTCAGTAAGAGCGCCACGCGAGACGAGTATATCGCCGAGTGATTGCCCTTTCGTCTTTGCTTCTTCGAGCGCCTCGTCGATTTCTTTTTTTGCGACGAGTCCCGAATCGATAATAAATTCTTTTAATTCCCCATCAGACACATGCATATAAAAATAGTATAGCGTGAAGAGCCCTTGGTGATGCACGCTTTTCACACTTACTGTTCTCCACAAAGATTCCAAAGGGAATCAAAAAATGTTCTATAATCGCGCGCAATCTGTTCATTTCTTATTTTAAATACCAAAACAGGATCACCATATATTTGAAACTGTATCTGATCAGGATAAATTAGTGTGTTTACACTACTATTGTTAAACTCCGGCATAATTCTGAAATCGAAATTCACGCGTGACTTTTTCACTCTTTCAAAATAATCTTGCTGCTCGCCCGTTCCTATATATCTGACCGCAATATTTTTTTCGATACTCTTTTTATCGTAAAATTCATGACTTTCCCCAAGAGTTTCTTTAAATTTGTCTCCGCCGCCCCCAATTATATCTATGAAGCTATCTTTTCCCGCCTCTTCAATTATTTGAAGTTCATTCGCGGCAAATTGGTCTTCGCCTTGGTACACTTCGAACTCTTGCTCATACTGGTGGCTGAACATCTTTTCAAGCATGTCTCGTGCTTCATTTGCCACGATTCTTTTTTCGTCAATAAGCGATTCTATGCGCGCAGGAGGGTTAGCACTCCACTTTTTACGGTTATTTTTAATGACATGCTTTACCAACCCCTTACCTTCAAGGGACCCAAGAGCGGTATAGACATACTGGCCGTGTAAACCAGTAGCAGCAACAATCTTGGAGCTCCCAACTTCTATGGTTCTCCCCACCAAATAGACATATATTCTGGCTTCTTTCTCGGTTAAACCGATCTTCTCTAGATTTTTAAGAAGTCGCTCACTCCCCTTTTTATCATGATTTTGTTTCATATGTGATAAAAGGAGTATATTCTATGTGATATTTCTGTCAAGCTTTTATCATAAAAAGGTATGATAAAAAACTTGACAAACGATACCAATGCGCTATCATAGCACTACTGATAAAAAGTTATCAATGTTCTTTTATTCGCGACAAAGGCCGCAGAAGGAGTGCAAATGAAAGTCCTTGTCAGAATCACCCGCCATCCGCTCGACGCCGCCCGTGAGGCGTTCCTGAAGGGCGTCTTCGGAAGCGACCTTAAGGTCGTAACCGATGACATCCGCTACGGCGACGACGCTGTCACTTCGGTCAAGGAACTCATCCAGAAGGTTGAGTCCGAGACCGATGGCAAAGTCGTCGCTGTCGAGGCGCAGGCGCCGTTCCCGACCTTAATAAGGTTGGTGGACCGGCAGTGCAACCTCGGGGCCGTTCTCATTCGCGCGGAATTTGAGCGTGATGAGTCCGGTCGGGCCATTGTGGTCGGGAAGGATGAGAGCGGGCGCGACCTGCTTAAATTCTCCCACTACGAGGTGCTCGAGAAGATCGTCTTCAAGACGAAGAAGCTCGAGCCCATGGCTTAGCGGAAGCCGCCTTCAACCCATGCGTAAGCGGGGACTTCAATGAATCCATAAGTTGGAGCGAGACCGCAGGGTAAAACGGTTTGCAGGTAAGGTGATGGAAATAACTGCAAACCTGCCAGTCAGTAATGATTGGCACGGTAAGGTCAACGCCGATAATGACTACCATCCGATTAATCCAACGAATACGGGATTCGACTAATCCACGATACGGATTGCTGTCGGGAGATATTTCTCTCCCCTGATGAGTCCAAAAAGGACGAAACAGCAAAGAATTGTTCTTTTAAATATGGACAAAAACGGAACAGGGTTATGTGTTCCTATCTCTCGAGAGATGGAAATAGATAAGCCTGTTCCGTTGGGTAAGCGCACACCCTTAGGCGTCCCCTCGATCGTGGGGATAATCCGGAATATCAAGATGACGACTTGATATTGAAAATCACGCAATCATAGGTTTGTCGGGTTCGTCATAACCCAGGCAATCTGAGGTGATTGGGACATCCTTCTTTGAAGGAACACGCTCGGTTTGAGAGGTCCGGACAAAACCTCTCTCTGTCTCCCGATTGGGTCGGGACTGATGAGGACTGAAAAGTCCAAGTCCGGCAGTTTGGAAATGCCAAATCGCACAGGACGAAACAGAATGTTCTTTTTTGAAGGAGTAATAAAATGGATTGTCCAGGAAGACCAATGTTCATCCGTTTTACGGATGGGACAGAAAGAAAGATTAATTGGACTCGCTGGCCGAGCACTTGGAAGTACTGGAGAGGGGACATTGATGTCTATGAGGACGAGGTGAAGACCCTCCAGCTCGATCCAAATGATCCAAGAGTGGTAGAGATTCAGAGCCATGGAAATGTGCTCTGGGTGATGCACTCTCACTCGGAGTGGATCGACGGCCGCCGCATAGGCTGTGGGGCCGATCGGCTTTTGATTTCCAGATCAAAGGTCGTCTCGCTCGAGCCGGGGTAGCGAAACCCGCCTAACCCAAGGCGTGAGCGGGGATCTCGGACGAATAAAATAAGCCGAGGCGAGACCTCAGGGAAATGAAAACAGAAAAAATGTTCTCTCACAATAAAAAAGGAGAAGTGAAATGACATCTGAAAAAGCTGCCGAGAAGTTTGTCAAAGGATTAGAGATCTTCGTGAAAGTGCTGGTCTCCAGTATTTTCGTAGCTCTCTACTCTTTCTGCATTTTTCTCGTGGGGGCGTTGTACATGAAGGTGCACATTCAAGGAACAAACTGCACCGTCCTGATGTTTGGGATGGTATGGCCATGGTCGGAGGCTCTTTCGCTCCACTTGTCCATGGCGGTATACTTCTTGGTTGGTTTAATTGTCTTTCTCTTTCTCTCAAGGAAGAAGAGCAATTAACATCTTCACACAGCCGCCTAACCCAAGGCGTAAGCGGGGATCTCGGACGAATAAAATAAGTCGAGGCGAGACCGTAAGGGCATAGAGTCACCAATTAGGTGGCTCTTTTCTTTTTGTGTTGACGCATAAAAAAGAATCTGGTATCTTTACATCATCTGAAATGTCCGCGATGCGGGCATTTTTATTAGAAATGTTAGAATAGGTGTTAGACATATTAAAAACGTGCGACATACATATTCCATATGATTGACTTAAAAACCATCAATGCAGTGCTCGGAGAGTTCGAAGACAGGGGCATTAATCGCGAAACGATGATTGAGGCTATCGAGAGTGCGATGGCGACCGCATATAAGCGCGAATACGGTAAGCGCGGGCAAGTGGTACACGCCAAACTCGACCTTAATACTGGTACTATCTCCTTCGAACAGATTAAAACGATTGTGGACGACACAACCGTTCGTTTTCCTGCTCCTGGAGAAGAAATTCCTGAAGAGCATAGTCACCACATGCACTCATTTCATAATGAGGAAGAACAGCTTGCTGAGGGTGAATTGCCACGTTTCGACTCTGAAAAGCATATCCTTATCGCTAATGCGAAGCTTATGAAGCGTGACGCTGTTGTGGGCGAACAGATCGTCTTCCCTCTCGAACCGCAAGACGATTTTGGTCGTATAGCAGCACAAACCGCCAAGCAGGTAGTTATTCAGAAGGTGCGCGAAGCAGAAAAAACCTCGATGATGGAGGAATTCGGTGAGCGAAAAGGTCAGATTGTGTCGGGTATCGTCCAGCGGATGGAACGCGGAGCGATTTTCGTCGATCTTGGGCGTACGACCGGCATTATCCCTTATGAAGAGCAGATTCCAGGAGAGCGGTATCGTATGGGTGAGCGTATTCGCGCGTATCTCTACGCGGTAGACGAGGGATTCCGCGGTGTATATCTGCGACTTTCCCGTGCGCATCCGAAGTTTGTCGTGAAGCTTTTCGAGCTTGAGGCACCCGAGCTTGCGAGTGGTGCGATAGAGGTGAAGGCGCTGGCGCGCGAGCCAGGCAGTCGTACTAAGATAGCGCTTGCTTCGAAAGAGTCACATGTCGACCCGGTCGGTTCTCTCGTCGGTCAGCGTGGTGTGCGCGTTTCTACTGTGATGAGTGAGCTTGGAGGAGAACGTATTGATATTATCGAATGGAATGATGATGCAAAAGAATTTGTGAGAGAGGCGCTCTCCCCTGCGACACCGGTTGAAGTAGTGCTTGATGAAGAAGGTCATCGCGCGACTGTTACAGTATCTGAAGATGAACAATCACTCGCGATTGGTCGCGGTGGTCAGAATGTGCGTCTCGCTGCGAAGCTTACCGGATGGAATATTGATATTATTTCTACTGGCGGCACTGAAGTCGCTGGATCTGATGGCGAATCAGTCGCGGTTGTTGATGAGGATCCTACTAGAAAAGAGGATGAAACCGATCCTGCTGAATTGGCGGGTGTTATGCCGACTGAAAGTGATGAAATCATTACTGAAGAAGTGGTAGAGCTTACCGAACTTCCTGCCGAAGAAGAATCGACAGAACTGCCGGCAAGCGACGAGACGGTCGCTGATGCAGAAGAAGACCGCGATACAGCGAAAGACGAATAAATTATTAGCCCTATTACTTATTCATATGAATTTGCTACACGATATTGATCCGGGCACCAAAGAAGAGATGAATGTCATTATTGAGATTCCGAAAGGTTCGCACAATAAATACGAGATTGATAAGAAGACCGGTATTATCAAGCTCGATCGCGTGATGCATTCTGCGCAGGACTACCCTTTCGACTACGGATTCGTGCCGCAGACACTCTGGGATGACCACGATGCGCTCGATGTCGTCCTTCTGACGACGCATCCGCTCGTGTCAGGCATCCTCGCTCCGGCGCGTCCGATTGGTATCTTGCATATGGTTGATGGAGGCGAGGCCGATGAAAAAGTTATTGCGGTTGCTTCAGGCGATCCGCGCTATGCGGATGTGAAGGATATTACTGATGCAAATCAACATGTACTGAAAGAAATTGCCCACTTCTTCGCGACGTATAAACAAATTCAGAAGAAGGAAGTGGTCGTTGGCGAATTCGAAGGACGCGAGGCGGCCTTTGCCGCATTTGAGCGCGCGAAGAAGATGTATCTCGACAAATAATATGGAGAACGAACCCCTCCTCCCGCCTAGTGAGCCAGTGCCGCCAATGCCTTCGCGCGCACAACAGTCCTGGGGCGTGGTTATTTCGATTGTTGTTATTGTGATGATGATTGTCGTCGGCGCGTTCTATTCGTGGGGTAAGAGACTCTCTCAGAATCAAATTCCTGTAGAATCAACTGCTCAATAATTTTTATCTATGACACATTCACAACCTCGTGCCTCAATGCTCGTCCCGATGGTTATCGAGAAGAGCCAATTCGGCGAGCGCGCCTATGACATCTACTCGCGCCTCTTGAAGGAGCGTGTTATTTTTCTTGGCGGACATATTGATGACGATACGGCAAATCTCGTGATCGCCCAGCTTCTCTTCCTCGAAGCTGAAGACCCTAAAAAAGATATTTCACTCTACATCAACTCTCCAGGTGGCTCGGTTACTTCGACACTTGCGATGGTAGACACGATGAATCATGTAAAACCGAATGTTTCGACGGTGTGCGTTGGTATGGCAGCTTCAGGCGCGGCGATTCTCCTCTCGGCAGGAGAAAAAGGTAAACGCTTCGCGCTCCCGAATGCTGAGATAATGATCCATCAGCCAAGTGGCGGTGCTGAGGGTCAAGCGACCGATATCGAGATTACCGCGAAGCAGATTCTGAAGCTTCGTGCGGTGTTGAATAAGATTCTCTCGAAGAATACGGGCCAGCCACTCGCGAAGATTGAGAAGGATGTCGAGCGCGACTTCTTTATGACGGCTGAAGAAGCGAAAAAGTACGGGTTGGTTGATAAAGTGTACGCGTAACAAAGAGCACACAAAATCCCGCGCGGTGTGCCGCGCGGGATTTTGTGGTAAAGTCCTTCTATACTGTCTCACTGATTGACTGACCTGAAAGCCGTACCGTCTCCCCCTTTACTTAACTTCAAATAATCCCCAGAAAGGAGGATAACCCCAACGGGGCCCCTTCGGGGCAAAATGGGCGTATGTCACTCAAAATTATATTGATTCTACTTGCACTGTCTGGAACCGGCGGTATTGTGCTGGGCTATGTGCTGCGTGTGCTTATTGGTCTCGCTCAGAAGGGTTCGATTGAGCTCGATATCAAACAAAAACTGCTCCAAGCGAAGGAGCAGGCGGCGAAGATTATCGCTGAAGCCGAATTCCGAGGAGAGGTCTTCGAGACCGAACGTCTCGTACCAATCGAAGAGCGCGAAGGAAAACTCTCTGCACGTGAAGCACATATCATCTCGCGTGAAGAATTTCTTGATTCTCGTCAACGAGACCTTGATGACAAGGAAGATGAGGTACGCTCTCGCGAACAGGATGCTCTTCGCGCGAAGAGCGAAGCAGAAAAGCTTACGGCAGAACGCTCAAAAGAACTGGCGAAGGTCGCCCATCTCTCAGAAGAAGATGCGCGGAAAGAACTCTTTTCTGAAATTGAAAACTCATACGAAGAATCAATTCTTCTGCGTTTACAGAAGCTTGCGGCGAATGGCCGTGAACGACTTGAAGATAAAGCGCGTTCTATTCTCACCAATACGATTCATCGCCTCGGGAATGCGGTGAATGCTGAAGTGATGTCCCTCTCGGTCACACTTCCTTCAGAAGAAATAAAAGGAAAAATTATTGGCAAAGAAGGGCGCAATATTAAAGCTTTTGAACGTGCAACTGGCGTAGATGTGCTTATTGACGATGTGCCGGACAAGATAACACTCTCTTCCTTTGATCCACTCCGTCGGTATGTCGCGAAGACCTCTCTCGAGAAGCTTATTGCCGATGGTCGCATTCAACCAGTCAAAATAGAAGAGACCGTAGAAAAAACACGTGCTGAAGTTGCTGATATTGTGAAGCAGAAGGGTGAAGCAGCTGCGTATGAAGTCGGTATTGTCGGGCTCGACCCGAAATTGACAGAACTTCTGGGCCGTCTCCACTTCCGTGCTAGCTTTGGACAGAATATGCTTCAGCATTCTATCGAGACAGCGTATATCGCTGGGATGCTCGCGACTGAGCTTGATGTAGATTCTACGGTCGCACGTACCGCAGCGCTTCTGCATGATATCGGCAAGGCAGTTGATCATGAAGTTCAGGGCACTCATGTCGAGATCGGCCGCAGAATTCTCGAAAAATTTAGTGTTGATCCGCGCATTATCCAAGCTATGCAGTCACACCATGACGAATATCCCTACGAAACACCAGAAGCGGTTATTGTGCAGGTGGCAGATGCGATATCAAGCGGTCGCCCGGGTGCGCGTCGTGACACGGTCGACCGGTATCTTGAACGTCTCGGCGACCTAGAACGCCTCGCAGCGACATTCGAAGGAGTTGAAAAGGTGTATGCCATCGCCGCAGGGCGAGAGATACGCATCTTCGTGAACCCCGGCAAGGTTTCTGACCTCGCGATGCATAAGCTCGCGCGTGATATCGCCAAGCGCATTCAGGAAGAACTCAAATATCCAGGCGAGATTAAGGTGAACATCATCCGCGAGAACCGTGTCGTGGAGTTTGCCCGCTAATTCTCCACTATCCACGTCTCGCGGAGAGCCCTCTTGCACAATAGGGCTCATTTCCTATACTTCCCCCATACCCGCCCCTATTGGCTGCGGGATTAGCAATTAGCAGATACTCATGAATAAAGCAGATATTGTCGACAAAGTGCACGGCGTTCTCGGATCAACAAAGGCAGATGCCGAGCGTGCTGTTGAGACGGTTATTGATTCGATTGTCTCCGGTCTTAAATCCGGCGATGAAGTATCAGTAGCAGGCCTCGGTATCTTCGCGACGAAGGCGCGCCCAGCGCGCGAAGGACGCAATCCTCGCACAGGCGAGACCATCCACATCGCAGCATCTCGCACTGCGAAGTTCCGCGCCGCAAAGGCGCTCAAGGACGCAGTGAAGTAGATAGGTGTAAGCGGTAAGGTGTAAGGTTTAAGTAAAAACAAAGAGCGCCCTCGCAACGAGGGCGCTCTTTGTTTTTATTTTAAGTACTTCTTTTTCTTCAATTTGTCCGGCAAGTATGATTCTGGTTCACTTGCCCCGAGCGGTTTACCTTGAGCATCGTCGAAGGGAGTCGAGGGGTATTTCTCGTACCCCTTTCCATAGTCGAGGTCTTTCATAAGTTTTGTGACAGCATTTCGTATTTTCTTCGGTACCGGCAAGTTGCCGTAGGCATGCACGTCAGCTTGTGCGCCACGAAGCGCATCATAAGTAGAACGATCTTTCTTCGCTTGTGCGAGATACGCGACTCCGTGTGCGAGATTAATCGCACATTCAGGATAGCCGATGGTCTCGCAGGCACGAAAGACGGCATTCGCGACTACGAGCGCTGTCGGCTGGGCGAGTCCCACATCTTCTGAGGCGAAGATAACCATTCGTCGTGCGATAAAGAGCGGATCTTCTCCCGCTTCGACCATTCGCGCCAAATAATAAATCGCCGCATCTGCCTGCGAAGCGCGCATGCTTTTAATAAACGCACTGATAGTGTCGTAGTGTTCTTCGCCTTTCTTGTCGTAGTGCAGATGGGGCGATTCGAGCGCTTTAGTAAGGGATTCGATAGTAACCTCCCCATATAAACTTTGTGCACCTTCCATCATCCCAAGTGCCCTGCGTGCGTCCCCGCCCGCATAACCCAAAAGCCATTCAAAAGCGTCTTTCTTCACTTTCAGTTTTGTTCTTTTAACAATCGCGCGGAGGGCTTCTTCAGAAAGAGGCTCTAAGACGAATACGCGACAGCGCGAGAGAAGGGGCGCGATAATTTCAAATGAAGGATTCTCCGTCGTTGCGCCGATGAGGGTTAATTCTCCGCTCTCGACATAGGGCAAGAGAAAATCCTGCTGGCTTTTATTAAAACGATGAATCTCGTCGAGAAACAATACTTTAGGTTTAAGGTTCAAGGTGTAAGGTTTAAGCGAATTTCCTTGCACCTTATCCCTTGCGCCTAACAACTTTCTAATATCGTCCTTCCCTGCCGATACCGCCGAGAGTTCAAATAGTTCTGCATCAAGCGCGCGCGCATAAATGCGCGCAATAGTCGTCTTCCCTGTCCCGGGCGGCCCCCAGAGAACAAAAGAGAACTTATGTTTCTTTTCTACTGCGACGCGCAAGGGCTTCCCTTCGCCTACCAAATGTTCTTGTCCGACAACTTCTTGAAGCGTCTTCGGTCGTATTTGTGCAGCGAGCGGCTCCATAGAGTAAGCGTACTCTCTTTCAGATAAAATAAAACGCGACCCATATTTCAGGGTCGCGTCGGCGAAACATTGGATGGTTAGGGTTTGATCATCATTTTGTCCATAACCTCATGGACAAAATATCCCCCATCGTTGGAGTGCGGAACATAAGCTCCGCGTCTTTCCATAGGATAACTCTGAAGAATATTATTGAATCCGAGAGGATTGCAGATAATCCACGGGCGTCCCTCTTCGTCGTACACCACTACGACTCCATTGTTTGAGTCATGGGTATACGGTCGTCCGCGCTTCACGTGAGTTTCTTCTTTCGAACATCCAGAATGCTCTGATGTTCCGAGTGCTGAGAAGAAACCAAAATCCATCAGCTCGTGAGACAGCTTTCTTTCACCCATCGCGCGCCTCCTTAGGCATCATGCGGGTTTTTGTACTCGCTCGAGGTCATTCCCCAAGCTTCTATATCTATGATAGCAGATTACTCTAATTCTGTCAAGTGTGCGGGATGGGAGAATCGAACTCCCACTAACAGATTGGAAATCTGTAGTTCTACCATTAAACTAATCCCGCGTTCCTGTGGTGAGAATACCATTTTTGCGCTAGCGTATAAACATGCGACGATTCGTTTCATTTATTGGCATCTCTCTTGGGTTTGTGTGTGGAGTTTTTATTGCTTCTTTTCTTGGGCGTACTCCTACGGTTAATTCTCCTATAACTGCTACCATTCCTGCCGATTTTTCTACAAAACCAGTATCAGCAATTCCTTCTGATGAAAGCGCTGCTCCAAAAGTTGTTTCTTCTGCTATTCCAACATCAGCTAGTAATCCTGCACTATCACCCTCTTCAGTTGAAAAAAATACAGCGCTCCGTGTCGCAGCTTCGACGCTTGTCGATGCTCTGGTAAATATTATTTGTTACGCCCCACAAGGAAGTCCTCTCCATTCAATCTCGGCAACAGGTGTTCTTATCGATGCGAAAGGCATTATCCTCACCAATGCGCATGTCGGGCAATATTTTCTTCTCGCTGATAAGGGTATCTCCTGCACTATTCGCTCTGGAGTTCCGGCAACAGACCGCTATAACGCAAAACTCATATATATCTCAGAGAAATGGCTTCAGGCGAATCCAAAAGTCCTCAGTGAGACATCGCCAAACGGAACTGGTGAATACGATTTTGCGCTCCTCGCGGTCTCTTCGAGCGCGACGACAAGTCCTCTCCCCCTCTCTTTCCCTTATATCCCACTCGCTACACAGCCGCCGCTTCCTGATACGCCAGTAGCTATTGCCTCGTATGGGGCACAGTTTCTTGATCCAAGCCAGATAGTGTCCTCACTCTTCCCTTCTATGGTATTCGGCTCAGTGAAAGATGTTTTTACTTTTGCAGAGAATACGATCGACGTACTCTCTTTTGGCGGTTCGGCTATCGCACAAGAGGGTTCTTCTGGCGGAGGCATTGTAGACGCAGAAGGAAAACTCGTCGGCACTATTACGACGAGCACAATCTCTGGTGCGATTAATACACGCTCCTTGAGCGCCATAACGGCCTCCTACGTGCGTTCTGAATATGCAAGTGAAACAAAAGAACCTTTGGATATTCTTCTTGTTCAATCGCCTATTTCTTCTATCGCTAGTTTTGCACCCAAAATGACTGCTCTAGAGTCGATTATAACTACTCAATTACCGTAATCATCGGGCCGCCGAGAATTGAACTCGGTCTGCCTGCTCCCAAAGCAGGTGTACTACCGGCATACTCCGGCCCGTTTCTCGCATCCTAGCAGATTTATACAATTTGTGGCAGGTAGCTCACTCGTGCCATACCGTCTCGACGGCGGAGCCAGACGAGACACCCGTCTACTTGCCAGTCCCCTTCCCATCCTTTCTCTAGGACATACCATTCGCCGGTCCGTGCGACTTTCCGCACCTTCGCTTCGTGTAAGTTGAGGGAAGGATCGTATTCATCATAATCACCTGGCTTGCCCCGAGTAGCTTCAGCGGAGTGGGGAAATTCGTCAGCCAGCACAGTCTTAACTTCAACAAAATGCAGGGTATCTTCCTTCTCTGCGATAACATCGAGTTCTCCTGTCTTTCGTGCAATATTGCGATCGCGAATAGAGAATCCGTGTCGCCGGAGATACTCGCAGGCGACGCTTTCCCCCAGATTTCCTATCTCTTTAGTGGTCTTAGATGAAATGTCCACGGCTTTTATAAATATGGCTTATTTCCTCAGTATACTCTAAGACCGCACTAGTTTATCCATTATAGACAACTGTCCTTTATCCCCAGTATGCACCTACTTATCCACAGGAGTAAAAGTCGTCTTTTTAGTCACATTCCTATAGTGCTGTGCACTGCGAAGCTCTGTTTCTGAACAGAGCGAAGTAGTGCGGGCAGGGAGAATCGGACTCCCGTCTCGTCCTTGGCAAGGACGTGTTCTACCACTAAACCATGCCCGCCTCTCGGCATAGTAGCATGCCGTGCATATTCATTTCTAGTGTGACCAACTTTTCTTAGCGGTGCCCTGACCAGGATTCGAACCCGGAATAGCTGATCCGAAGTCAGCCGTGATATCCATTTCACCATCGGGGCCTATAAGCATAGTACGTTAGAAACGCTAAAAAACCAGTCGTGTTGTGCTACGATTTGGGAATGACGTATCGTATTCCAGAAGAGGTTTCGAAAGTTTCGCTAGGCCTTCGAGAAGCAGGATACGAAGCATATCTTGTCGGCGGGTGCGTTCGGGATCTTATTATAGGACGAGAACCAAAAGATTGGGACATAACCACGAATGCGACACCCGAGCAGATACAGGCCGTATTTCCTGACTCTTTCTACGAAAATGAGTATGGGACAGTTGGAGTGAAGACTGGTTCTGAGGATATACGCCTCGCCATTATTGAAGTAACTCCTTATCGAATCGAATCAGAATATTCTGACAAGCGTCGACCGGACAGTGTCGAGTTCGGCACTTCCCTGCTCGAAGATGTCGCACGACGCGACTTCACGATGAATGCTATCGCGCTCGATGATGCTCAAGGACAAATTATTGACCCGTACGAGGGCCAAAAGGACATAAAGGACAGAATGGTGCGGGCGGTAGGTAACGCGTCTGAGCGCTTTAATGAAGACGCTCTGCGCATGCTTCGAGCTGTGCGGTTTATCGCCGAGCTCGATTTTGGTATAGACGGCGACACTGCTCTGGCAATAAGCGAAAATAGCAAGCATTTAAGCCATGTTTCATGTGAAAGGATTCGGGACGAGTTTGTGAGAATAGTAAATTCGAATCAGCCAATGAATGCTATTATTTTGGCGCAAAAGCTGGGTATTCTCGAATTCATCTCTTCCGACCTTATGAGAGCTGTCGGTATCGAACAGAATCAGGCACATAGTTACGATGTTTTTGAGCATCTCCTACGCGCTGTTCAGCATGCCGCCGATAAAGGTTTTAGCCTGGAAGTCCGTCTCGCTTGCCTATTTCATGATGTGTCGAAGACAGAAGTCCGTCGTCATTCTGATGAAAAGAACGATTGGAGCTTCCATGGGCATGAGGTAGTTGGTTCACGTGTAACAAAAAAGATACTAGAAAATCTGAGGTTTCCACGCGAAACAATAGAAAAAGTTGTTAAATTGGTCCGTTGGCATATGTTCTTCTCTGATCCTGAGCAGATTACCCTCTCGGCTGTGCGTCGGATGATAAAGAATGTCGGCGAAGAGAACATCTGGGATTTACTTAATGTGCGCATCTGCGATCGAATAGGTACCGGCAGGCCGAAGGAACAGCCGTTTCGCTTCCGTAAGTATAAAGCGATGGTGGAACAGGCACTTCGAGACCCAATCTCTGTTTCTATGCTTAAAACAGACGGGAATCGCCTTATGGAGAAGTTCCACGCGAAACCGGGACCTCGAATTGGATCTGTGTTAAATGCCCTTCTCGAGGAAGTTCTCGATAATCCCGAGCTGAATACTGAAGAATATATGGATAATAGGACAGAAGAACTCCTCGCTATGTCTGAAGAAGAGTTACAAAAGCTAGGTGAATCGGGTAAACAGCGTCGTGAATCAGCAGAAGATGAGGAAATGAAGCATATTTTCGATAAACATCATGTGAATTAGCTCGTTTCGAGCTAATTCATCCCGAGTCATACGAGGGATAAGTTACGCCCGACGGCGTTATGAAGCGTAATGTGTGAAAAGTGTTTCGCGTGGAATGTATAAAAACAAGGTTAAACCTTGAGGATTAGGATTTAAGGTTTAACCTTGTTTTTGATTTAAAACAAAAAAACCACCCAGGGTGGCCAGAGCGAAAAGGAGCAAGGGCGTAAAATAATGGTGCTCCAGCCCGAGAAATGGGGTGGCTTTTGTTCTATATGATGCGATCGCGTACTGGATTCCGAGACAAGGGACATCGTGCCGAAAGGCTTGTATTTGCGGATCGCCGCAGCGCAGGCAGACACCTCGAAAGGGAAGGCGGAACGCCGACAGAAAGAGCAAGAAAGAACTACCGCGACAGCAGAAGCTTTCACCGAAGTAATAGCCACTGCCTCTGCAATGAAGAATAGTTTTAATAAAGGACAATGTAAAGGACACCCTGTGGATAACTATGCCTGCACTGAGTAAGTCGAAGTGTCCTTTATAACATTATGGAAATGGGGCAGTGGTCGGAGCCGTAAATGTCAGATAACATTTCTGATTTCTTGATGTGCTTAATAAATTCTTGTGCGACGAAGAAATAATCAAGGCGCCAACCAACATTTCTATCGCGCGCTCGCGTCTTCATATCCCAATACGTATAGGCGTCTCCTGTGTGGGGATGGAAGTGGCGGAAAGAATCGATATAGCCAGCCTGTATAACTTCATCAATCCAGGCTCGTTCTTGAGGTAAAAAGCCAGTATTTTCCTCATTTTCTTTCGGTCGGGCAAGATCTGTCTCCTCGTGGGCGGTATTCACATCACCACAGAAAATAACGGGCTTTTGCTTGCGTAATTTCTCTACGAAAGCGAGAAAAGCGTCATAAAAGCGCATTTTATAGTCAAGACGCTCCGGGCCCATTCCTCCATTGGGGAAGTAGACGTTCAGTAGCCAGAAATCCTCATATTCTGCGCCGATAATTCGTCCTTCCTGGTCGAATTCTTTTATCCCCATGCCATAAATAACTGATAACGGCTCGACTTTTGAATATAATGCGACGCCACTGTAGCCCTTCTTCGTTTGCGAAGATGAAAAAAATGAGGAGAATCCAGCAGGGGAGAGGAGTGCTTCTGGGACTTGTTCTGGACTTGCTTTAGTCTCTTGAAGACAAAATATGTCCGGTTTCGCTTCTTTTAAAAATGATTCCCAGTAGTCGTTCTTCGCGAGCGAGCGCAGCCCGTTCACATTCCATGAGACGATTTTCATGTCTCTATTCTACATCCTTGTCGGGTCAGTTACTGGATTTGCTGTGATACTTCTTATGCACTTCGCGCAGGTGCGCGTCGGTGATGTGGGTATAAATTTGAGTGGTGTTAATAGAAGCGTGGCCGAGGAGTTGTTGGACTGAGCGAATATCCGCGCCGTTATTGAGTAGGTCGGTGGCGAAGACATGACGGAGGACATGTGGGGTCATCTTCTTCGTAATACCAGCTTTAGCGGCGCATTTTTTAATGATTCGTTCTACCGAGCGTGGCGTGAGGCGAGAAGGAATTGAATTGCCAGCTGAAACATTCACGAAAAGTGCTTCCGCCATATCCTTTCGCGCTTTCAGATAAGCAGCAACAGATTTTTTAGCAGCTTCTGAGAGGAAGACGACCCGCACTTTCTCGCCTTTCCCGCGTACTGAGAAGGAATCTTGGGACAAATCGAGGTCATTATTAAGCGCACAGAGCTCAGAAACACGTAGGCCAGTAGAGAAGAAGAGCTCTAATATCGCTTTATCGCGTAAATCCTTTTCTTCAGGTCCGTCAGCAGCCTGTAGAAGTCGAGCAAGCTCGGTGGGGGATATAAGGTCGAGCTCGCGCTCGGGGAGCTTCGCGAGCTCTATCTTCTCGGGAGAAATTGCGGGAATATCGCGCTTCCGCAGGAACTTCAAGAAGGCGCGGAGCGCAATCATATAGTAATTCTGGGTTCGGCGCTTCATAGAGGCATTATTGGTGCCGGCCTGACGGTTCAGCCAGAGGCGAAACTCGCGAACATTCTGCTCGCTGATGTCCTTCACGCCCTTTATTTTCATCTGTATGAAGAAGCGAGTCAGGTAATGGTCGTAATTCTCGATGGTCTTCACTGCGCGTCCGCGCTCTATCTCGATATATTCGAGAAATTGTCGTTTCGCGGTCTCTGCTTCCATAGTGGATAGCATACCACCCGTGTCGCACAACATTCATGGTCCCTTGTCGTAAACTCCTCGGGATGAAATTGTGCAAGTCGCGGTGATTACACCGGACTTGCACAATTTCACAAGGCGTGGTAGTGTAGTCGTACATGCTTACCACGAAGAAAAAGGCAGCGGTTATTAAAAATATCGCTCGACACGACACCGACACCGGATCTCCGGATGTTCAGGTTGCCCTCCTTTCGAAACAAATCGACGAGCTTGCGAAACACCTCAAGAAAAATCCGAAAGATGTTCATTCTCGCCACGGACTTCTCCAGATGGTTGCTGACCGTCGTTCACATTTGCGTTATCTCGAAAAGAACAATAAGCGTCAGTACAACTCTTTGATTAAGAAACTTGGTCTCAAGAAGTAGAAAGGAGGTTTAAGGTGCAAGGGATAAGGTGTAAGAAAGGAAGTGGTAGTATGAAGAAGTAGCACTCCCGTCGGAGTCCCGATGCGGGAGCTACATTTTATTATTTTGTTTTCATACGTAATTTATTTATATGGCAGTTATTAAACATCCAGCTCAACGTGTGGGCGTATTTATCGACACACAAAATCTTTATCATAGTGCGAAACATCTCTATAAGGCGCGTGTAAACTTCGCGAAAGTTCTTGAAGAAGCGGTGGGCGGACGCATTCTCGTGCGTGCTATCGCTTATGTTATCTCCACGGACAGTGGGGAAGAGAATAATTTCTTCGGGGCACTTACGAAGATGGGTATCGAAACAAAAGTGAAAGATCTTCAGATATTCGCTGATGGTGCCAAGAAAGCTGACTGGGATGTCGGGCTCGCTATCGATGCAGTGAAGCTTGCTCCGAAACTCGATACGGTTATTCTCGCGACCGGCGACGGTGATTTTATTCCACTTATCCAGTATCTGGATATGAATGAAGGATGCCAAGTTGAAGTTATTTCATTCGGTAAGTCATCATCAAGTAAATTGAAGGAAGTAGCACATGCATTTACTGATATGTGTGACGATCCAAAAAAGTTTACGATCACTTCACGAGGATAACCTACTTGCGTTCCGTTTGGATGCGTTACTATAGAAGTGAATGGACACACCACTAGCTGCATCGAATACACCAATTCCCGATCCTTCTTCAAAAATAGTAGAAGGGAATCGTGAAATGCCAAAAAAATATATTCGCACCTTTGAGGGTGATATGGCGACGATTAAAAAAGGAGGTACTCCAGATCTGGTGCCACTTCAAGAAGTAAAATCGTCTGCAACTCCTGTGACAAAACCAGTTGAACCGCCAACTACATCATCGGTTGTTCCTTCTACAATACCTTCATCGAATGTTGGGCATGTGTCGTTTTCTCCATTATCTATTCCAATAATGAAGAATGAACCGCCCCCTATTCCAACTCCTGCTCCTGAGCCAGTTCCCGAACCTGAGCCGGCACCAGAACCAACACCCGCACCACTCAAGACATACGAAAGTGATTTTTCTGATCACATGAAGGAGTCACATGCCTCAACAGCAACTGTACTCGCTGCAGAACAAGATGCGGCACCACAAAAGACCGAACCCGAAAGAGAATCTAACTCTTCGCGTGGCGGTCTTCTGTATATTTTGGCTGGCGTGGCACTACTTATTGCTGGTGGTTTTGGTGTGTATTTCGTCTACACAAATTATTCAACAGTAATAGCTCCAATTATTCTTGCTCCAACTATTCCTGCGCCGATCTTTGTTGAAGAAGATGAAAAAATTTCTGGAACAGGAGCTGTTTTATTATCGGCGATCGAACAGTCGATTGATCGTCCTCTCGCTCTTAATACTGTGCGACTTCTCTATACAGAGAATGCAACTACAACAGACAATAGTGTTTTTTCTGCACTTCAGATCCCTGCTCCTAATATTCTCTTGCGTAACATACATGCTTCGGACAGTATGGCTGGTATCGTGAATAACAATGGGAATCAAAGTCCATTTTTCATACTCTCAGTTGCTTCGTACAGTGACACTTTTTCAGGTATGCTTTCTTGGGAACCTTTAATGAGGCGCGATCTTGGAGCACTTTTCTCTCCTTATAACGAACCGCTTGTCGTCGCTCCGGCCATTGCTATAGCATCAACAACACCTGCTGTTGCGACGACTACAGTAGCAACATCGACTCAAGCAACGACGACATCAAAAAGTGTAATGAAGACATCGACGACAACTACTGCAGTAGCGACTTCATCGACTCCTATATTTATTCCTGGCTTTCGTGATGAAGTGATTAATAATCACGATGTTCGCGTCTATCGTGATGATAAGAATCAAAGCGTTCTTCTCTACGGCTACTGGAATCAGTCAACACTTGTTATCGCGCGCGACCCGTCAGTCTTTTCTGAACTTATGCTCCGACTTGCTTCTTCTCGCGCACAATAAGTGATTTCCATCTGATATCATCTCTGAATGACTACCAAACATTTCAAGGAAAAATTAGAAGAAGACAAATTAAAATTAGAGGAAGAGATGGCGAGTGTTGGGCGTAAGAACTTGGCCGTTCCTGGCGATTGGGAACCAGCACCTATTGATGTTGGTATGGAATCAAATCCTATTGACCAAGCAGATGTTATTACGAATCGAGAAAATGATGTGGCGGTACTCGCCGATCTCGAAGCACGTTACGACGCTATCCTAACAGCACTCTCAAGGATTGATAAAAACACGTACGGGAAATGTGAAGTATGCGGAGAAGAGATACAAGAAACACGTCTCGAGGCCGATCCTTCTGCGACTACCTGTACCAAGCATTTATAATTCCATGCCAGGCGCATTGCCCAAGGGAAATACAGCCAAAACCTCTCTTCCCAAGGGAAACGCCGCTAAAGCTCTGCTTCCTAAGCATGGCTACGCGAAGACTCTTGCGGCTCAACCAGTTGGATCTGGTGCTGAGATAGTGGTGGTCGAGGCCGATCTGACGCGCGGACTACATAATTTCTCAGTTGTTGGTCTTGCTGATAAAGCGGTCGAAGAAGCGCGCGACAGGATAAGTGCTGCGATACGGCATTCTGGCTATAAGCCGCCGAAACAACAAAATAAACGTATCGTTCTCTCGCTCTCGCCTGCAGATTTGAAGAAAGAAGGATCGCACTATGATCTTTCGCTTGCGATTGCGTATCTTATAGCTGCTGGGGATCTTCCTTCTCTCGAGGAGAAAATGCTTTTTATTGGTGAACTTGCTCTCGATGGGACGGTTCGGGCTGTGCGCGGGGTTCTTCCACAAGTGTTGGTTGCGAAACGGCATGGTATTAAAACGATTTTCGTCCCACCAGGGAATGCGCGTGAGGCACTTCTTGCCGAAGGTATTGCGGTCTATGCTCCCGCATCGCTCACAGAACTTCTCCTTCATTTGAATGGGGAGAAAATACTTCCACGTCTTGTGCGTGATCGCCATATACCAATTCCGCCACCTGCTATCGATCTTGCTGAAGTAAAAGGGCAGGAGAGTGCGAAACGCGCCCTTGAGATCGCTGCTGCTGGCCGACATAATATCGTTTTTTATGGACCTCCTGGAACGGGGAAGACGATGCTCGCCAGAGCGCTCGCAGGAATTCTTCCATCGCTCTCTGACGACGATATGCTCGAAGTGACGGCGATACATTCGACCGCAGGGCTTCTTTCAGATGGCGATGCTGTCTACTGGCCACCATTTCGTGCGCCACATCATTCGATCTCTCATGTCGCGATTGTCGGCGGCGGCACGTTCCCGAAGGCGGGTGAAGTAACTCTCGCGCATAAAGGTGTTCTTTTCTTAGACGAATTTCCCGAATTTGATTCACGAACGCTCGAAGCTCTTCGACAACCGCTCGAAGATCGCATCGTTACTGTTTCTCGAGCGCGCGCGACCGTTACTTTCCCAGCTGACTGTATGATTGTCGCTGCGATGAATCCGGCCGATACGCTCTCTGATGATTCTCGTGTCGCACAGCGCGCCGCGGTGAAGCAGGCCCGCCGTATTTCGCGTCCTATCGTCGACCGTCTTGATCTCTGGATAGAAGTGCCGCTCGTCCCGCATGATACGCTCGCGAAACTTTCAACAGGAGAATCGTCAGAACTGGTGCGTAAGCGTGTGGTCGCAGCACGTACGAGTGCCGAGAAACGCACAGGGAAGAAGGGTGCTACAAATGCCGCGCTTAGTGGAAAAGAATTGGATGAAAAAAGTGGCTTTACCGAAGCCGCGAAAGAAACACTCACCCTTTCTGCCGCGCGCCTGCATCTCTCGCCGCGGAGCTACCACCGCACGATGCGTGTCGCACGCACTATCGCCGACCTCGCTGGTGCCAGCTCGGTCACTCCCGCTTTCGTGCACGAAGCACTTCAGTACCGTCCCCGCGGATTGTTTGGGTTTGAATAATGCTATACTCTCGCAGTACTAGTTTACAGACAGAATATGGAAAATACATCGACACAAGCTCTTGAAACTTTGAAGCGCGAGATGCAAAACGAAGAACGAGAGTTGCAAACGAAAAAACAAGATCTGAAGAGGAAAGAGGATGAAGTAACAAAAAAGAAAAGCGAACTTCAGAAATTGGAGAGCGAGGCAGAAGTCATAAGAAAATCGATTGAGGAACTTGAGTTAAGGAAACGACAGAACGATGAGGAGATCAGGAAAATTCAACAAGAACTACAGCAAGCACTAAAGAAATAGAACATTTGCATTTTTATATTAAATTAAAAACGCCCGATGGGCGTTTTTAATTATTTAGGAGAGCACACTCTGCCAACTGAACAATTACGGAGAGGGTTGGATGCACTACGAACTTCGAAGTGGAGATGTGAGCCGGTCGATTGTCCGGTCGAGCCGACATAGCCGATGATTTGTCCTGAGGAAACCGACTGTCCTGTTGAAACAATCGCATTGGTCATGTGAGCATAGAGTGTCTGGGAGCCGTTACTGTGAGTTATAACGACATAGTTGCCGTATCCGCCATTCCACCCACCATTGTTACGCGAGATGATAACCGTTCCGCCAGCGGCTGCGTGGATTGGTGTGCCGCGTGCTGCAGCTATATCCACAGCATTCTTTCCGTGAATGCCTTGAGAGATAACTCCTCCCGGTACAGGATTTCTGTAATAACCTGTCTGCAGTGAACCGTTACTAGAAGTAGATGTTGTGCGAGAAGGTTTTGAAGGCGACGCGCTTGGAGCTGGTGTGCCGATTTCACCGCCAGGAATGATAATGGTGGATCCTATAGTAAGCGGTTCGAGCGGATCGAGACCGTTGTATTGTGCGATTTCATTCGCGTCAGCATTGTATTTCTTTGCGAGTGATTTTAGGGTGTCGCCTTTAACTATGATGCGTTCAGTACCTGAAACTGGCAGAATGATGAGCGTGTCGCCCTGATGTATGTCTCGAACGCTAGAAAGATTGTTTGCCCAAATAATAGTGTTTACCGAAACATTAAACATGTCAGCAATATCTGAGAGGGTATCTCCTGGGCGGACTACATAGACTGATATTTGGTCAGGCGGCGGTATGTTCGCGATACTGGCTGAGGTACCAGAAGGACCACTGTGAGAAACAAGAGCTGATCCACCAGAAGTAGCCAGCTCTACAGAGGCGGTAATGTTTGGATTGCTATTCAGAGCGGCAATAAGTACTGGAGTCGAAGCTCTTGGAATAATAGTATTCGTTGCAGCATCTGCATTAGAAGAAAAAGGCCAAAAAGCATCCGCATGGCTCGGTACGAGCATAAGGGCGGACGCGATTATCGCAGAACCTACTATGAAAAGATGTGGGTTGAATTTAATAGGAAAACGAGGAATGCGGTGGGTCTTTCGAATACAAAAATAGCTTACATACTCACGTATATAAGCCATTTCTTGAATACTTTCGTACTGCCGATAGGGCTAGTATATCTGAGACAGTTGAGGAGTCAATGAGCCCAAAAAAGACCTGTGGAGAACGATTTTGCGCTATAGTCCGTAAGTGAAATACCTTGAAGGATTGAATGAAGCTCAGAAACGAGCAGTACTCGCTATCGATGGTCCGGTCTTGGTTCTTGCGGGTGCTGGAAGCGGGAAAACGCGCGTGCTCACGACGCGAATTTATCATCTGATTCGCTCTGGGGTGCCGGCGAATCAGATTCTCGCGGTCACCTTCACTAATAAAGCGGCACGCGAGATGCGTGCACGAGTCCGCACTATGCTCGAGGATGATGGGACCCTTCCTTTTATTGCTACTTTCCACGGGCTTGGGCGCGAGATTCTGGAGAGTTATGGAAGTGAGATAGGCGTCTCGAAATTCTTTAGTATCTATGATCGTGCCGATTCAGAAAGAGTAATTGCTACCGCATTGAAAGCGCTTGATGTGGAATCGAAGGAATTTTCTCCACGTGCAATTATGGGCCGCATCTCGCGTGCGAAAGGTGAGGGAATGCGCGCGAGTGAATTCTATGAAAAACAGGGTCGTGGAAGTTTCGGTTCTCGTATTACCGCAGAAGTATGGCTTCGCTATGAGAAAACTCTGAAAGAAGAGAAGTCGCTCGACTTCGATGATCTTATTTCGCTTCCGGTACAGCTACTCGAAGAACATGCTGATATCCGTGCGCTTGCACAAGCTCGTTGGAGCTCTATTAGTATCGATGAATATCAAGATACAAATGGATTACAGGAGCGACTCGCTCGCATTCTCTCTGAAAAACACAACAATCTTTTTGTTGTTGGTGATGGTGATCAAGCGATTTACGGATGGCGCGGCGCAAAGATGGAAAACATTTTAAATTTTGAGAAAAAATATTCTGCAGCACAGACGATTATTCTCGAACGTAATTATCGTTCGACAAAAAATCTAGTTGATGCGGCAAACGCCGTCATCGAGAAAAATAAAAACCGTAAAGAACGATATTCGACGACCGAACATCCTGCGGGTGAGCCAATTGTCGTGCACTTCGCGATTAATGCTGAAGATGAGGCACGTTGGATCGCGCTGAAGATCCGAGAATTAATGAAGAATGGCGCGAAGCCAGAAGAAATCGCACTACTTTTTCGTACTAACTTCCAGTCGCGAGCGCTCGAAGAAGGATTATTGAAAGCTGGTGTGCCGTATAAATTGCTCGGGACACATTTCTTCGCGAGAAAAGAAGTGAAAGATGCGCTCGCGTGGATGCGACTCGCGCTCGATCCTTCGAGAGAAGTCGACAAACTTCGTGCAGCAGCTTCGCCGTCGCGCGGTATCGGTAAGGTAACACTTGGTAAGCTCGCAGCAGGGAAGCGCAGCGAGCTTCGTGCGGGCGAAATCGCGAAGGTTGAAACTTTTGAAGGTGTTATAGCAGAGCTTGCACAGGGCGCAGAAACGCTCGCACCATCTGAATTCGTGAAGCTTGTTATAGAAAAAAGCGGGTTACGTCGCGCATTAGTCGAAGAGGGGAATGATGAAGATCGGGAACGATTTGAAAATATAGAAGAACTCGCTTCGGTCGCTGCGCGGCATGATGCGGCTATTGGGAAAGAAGGCATTTCGGCATTTCTCGCGGATGCCGCTCTCGCGAGTGATCAGGACGAACTCGATCAGAATGATAAGAAGGGCGTGACTCTGATGACGGTCCATGCATAAAAAGGTCTTGAATTCGACACGGTATTCGTGAGTGGTATGGAAGAAGGGCTCTTTCCGCACAGTGCTATGGGGAATGATACCAAGAGAGATGATGAAGAAGAGCGACGACTCTTTTATGTGGCGATGACGCGCGCAAAATCACGCCTTTTCTTAACCCTCGCGCGCATTCGAAAGATCTACGGGAGTGATTCTCTCGCTGAGCCATCGTCATTCCTCGCTGATATCGATTCATCTCTCATGGTATTTGATGAGACCAATAGCGCGTCCTGCTTCGCTGAAGCTTCACAGGATAAAGAAATTATTTAAATCATGTGCATACCCAGTATGCAGTATGCACAACAGAAAGGTTGTCCACATCCAGCTTCTTGTAACACGTGCTATCCTGTACTATAGGAGCATCAAATATGTATGATAAAAACACTCAAATTAGCACAGCCGAAACGAGAGAGAGAGAGAGAGAGAGTAAATAGCCCCAATTTTTTCAACAAAAATGTTCGCTTCATTGCATTCTTTCTAATTCTTTCAGGAAGTTTTTTGTTTATTGGAATAGGGCAGGCGAGTGCAACGACGTATTATGTGCGGGCAGATGGGACGGTGACCGCGGCTAATAAAGCGAATGCAACAAGCCCTAACGCAGTCGGTACCTCTTTGAACATGGCTCAAGTAAAACTCGCAACTTTTGGAGATGGTGATCAAATTCTTTTCAGTTCACAAGGTGGAAATTACACAGAAATTTTAATCCTTCCGTCGGGAGGTTCCGGCGTTGACACTGAAATTACCTATGCGAATGTGCCGAACGAAACTCCTGCGATTGTTGTTGCTTCTGGCTATCTAATAAGTACCAACGGCAAATCTAATATTATAGTTCAAGGATTTTCTTGCCAATATACAGGGACAACAGTTTCGACTATAGGAATACTCATAGGGGCAGGCTCTAATATTAAATTTAATAATATTACCAGCGATATGGGGGGCTATGGATATAATATATGGTCCGACAGTATTTTGAATAATATAGTTATTGATAATGTGGTGCTAACAAATAGCGGACCAACAAAAAAAGCTATGAGTTTTACTGGTACGGGCAATGATAATATAACTTTACAAAATTCAGTTATTAATACTGGCGACTTACTTATAAGTAATGCTGCAAATTTAACAATAACCAATTCGACATCGACATTAATTTCTATAAATACCGGCTTAAATTTAACAATAACTAATTCGACATTAACAGGAATTGCTTTAAATAATGTTGCTACTGGTACCATTAGTAATATCACAGGATCATCCGGCGCAGGATTTAGTTTTACCGATTCATCAAATATTGTGGTAGACGATAGCAGTATGAGCAACTCTACTGCCTATGGTGCTTTTGAATTAATGGGAGCGACCCACGACATTACATATAATAGTGTTTCGGCGAATCATAATTCTATGAACGGGTTTGTTGCGAGAGGCACATCGTATAATATAACTTATAATAATTGTATGGCTAATAATAATAATAATATTGGATTCCTTTCTTCGGCATCAGCCAGTGATATAATATATTTGAATAGTGAAGCCTCTTATAATGGAACAGTTAACGAAACATCTGATGGCGGGGGTTTTTTGCCTCATGATTCTACGACAAATATAAAATGTTATTATTGTATAGCTCATCATAATTATAATGAGGGATTTGGAGATGTTTCCGACGGCACGAATTATTTTTATAATTCTATTGGTTGGTCAAATGGATATGCTGTTGGAGATCTTTTTAAAGAAAGTACAGTAATAACTGCATCGATTAGAGGTAATAATTATTACAACAAACCTAGCGGTAATTTAACAGTACAGAATGGTATTTTAGGTGGAAACGGTAAGCCGCGAGAGATATTAAACAGACATTCATCTTATACAACATTTGACTATAATTTATACAAACCTTTTGATGATAGTAAATTTTATAACACAGATGATAATAGCAATAACACATCATGGGCAACCTACCATTCTGCCAACGAACTAAACAGTAATAATTCCGATCCTCTTTTTGTAAATGCTACAGGTAATTATACTGCTGTCACCGATTTTCAACTCTCGTATCTTTCTCCGGCGATTGATGCTGGTACTGACGTCTCATTAACCACCGACTATGCCGGCAACTCAATATACGGCACCCCAGACATCGGCGCATACGAATATCAACCGCCATACACAGTGGGAACAACTCCAGTACCAACGAGCGGTTCCATCCGCATCTATTCCGACAACAAGTATCGCGCTCTCGTCGCCACCACCACTGCCACCACCATTCCAGCTGCCAACTTCTCCGTCACTCCCGTGGACGGCTTCTATACCGCCTCCACTTCGCAATATATGGACATCACCATTGATTCTTGGCTCACATCCGGCACCAAGAACAAACAGTGGACCGCAACCTCCAGTATCGCCGCCTTTAACACCCACGCCACCAGCACCGTCTATACCATCGGCGATCTCACCCCCTCCACATACTACACATTCAACCTCGACTCCTCTGCCTCTACCACCGCCATCACCAACAACAGCCAATGTACCAACGGCATCTGCAAGTCCGACGCTGACGGCTCCCTCACCTTCACCTATGTCGGCGGGTATTCAACCCACACCTTCGCCCTCACCAAAGACACGACCGCTCCCGCATCTTTCTCTCTAACCGCCCCAGCTAACAATGACGGCATCTCGAAAGGAGGCACCCTCTCTTGGACCGCTTCTTCTGACACTGAATCAGGTCTTGCTCCCTATGAGCTCTATATCGATGACACCCTTATCGGGAGCACTTCCGACACCTCGGTCTCTGTTCCAACCTCTATCTCTTGCTCTAATACACACTCGTGGTACATCAAGGCCCTCGACAACAATGACAACAGTACCAACTCCAACACCCAGACCTTCACTATAGGTTGTGGGTTCTCTCACACCTATCCCCGCGTCACTCCTGTTGTTGCCACTACTACCCCCACTTCGCTCTCCTCGGAAGGAGAGCTTCGCGGGGCAAGCCCCCTTTCTTCTGTACAAGTATCTTCCATTCTCGCTGTCCTCGCTTCCTTCGGCGTTGATGCCAATACTATAGCGAAGGTACAAGCCGCTCTCTTGGGAGAAACGATTACAACTTCAACAGTTTCCACTTCATCTTTCACCCCCTCGACGGGTTCGACAAGCTCACAAACCGGGTTTGCTCGCGATCTGAAACTAAACACCACCGGTACTGATGTACAAAAACTCCAACAGTTCCTTAACACCCATGGCTTCATTCTTGCGGAGAGCGGTCCAGGTTCACCAGGAAATGAAACAACCAAATTTGGTGCATTGACCAAGGCCGCTCTTATCAGATTCCAGAAGGCGAACAACATCACACCGGCTGTGGGATATTTCGGGCCGCTTACTAGAGCGGCGATTAACTCAGCCCGTTGAGGTATTCAACAAGGTTCGACCTTAAATCCGAATTCTCAAGGTCGAACCTTTAAATGCAATAGGTATGGACATCCGATGTTCAAATGTACGAGGACATCGGATGTCGGAATGCGAATGCTTAGGGTGTTTCGTTGAAACTCACGACCTTCCAGCCGCGGGTGGGCGAGAACATCTTCCACGGATGGAATTCACAAATAGAGATACCTGCGTTATCAGAGATATTAAAAAACGAGAGCTTCGCAAAGTCAGCGGCGTGTAATCGTTCGCGATGAAGCATATAGGCGAGTAACATTTTAAGGAATACGTGATGTGTTACGACACAAGTATTTCGCGTTCCTTGACGCGAGAGAAGTGCGAGACATTTCCGTGCTCGCTTCTTCAGGTCAGCAAAGTTTTCTTCGTCAGAGAAGCGATAATTATCGCCGTGATACGAGAGATCCATCTGATCGATGATGTGAGAAACCTCGGGCTCGTCTCTATTCTTCCCGATAATTTCAGAAGGATTACGTCTCTCGCCAAGAAGAGGGGAATACCGTACAGGAACCTTAAGGTGAGTATTTATAATTACAGCTGTCTCTTTTGCTCGCGGATATGTGCTTGAAATAATGCTTGAAATAGAAAGGTGTTCGAGCGCTCGGCCTGTTTGATCTGCTTGATGCCGGCCCTTCTCTGAAAGAGCACCTTCTATACCTTGGCGAATGTGTTGTTTATTCGAAAGTGTTTCGCCGTGACGGACGATATAGAATCGTCGCGGCCTCATGAGAAGCAGGACAGTAACAATACTGAGTGTGGCGATTAACACTAAAACAGGTGAAGGTAGCATATACCCTCAGTATATAGGATTTATTCGTAACGCAATGCGTCGATAGGATTTTTTCGCCCTGCTTGGCGTGCTGGATAAATACCGAAGACAATGCCGGCGATGCCAGACACTGTGAGTCCGAGGATAACTGCCGAGAGAGGGAAGGCGAAGGTCCAGCCGAGCTCTGGGTTGAAAATGGTGATACCGAAATAGACGGCTCCGACGACGAGCGCACCGAACATAATGCCTATCAGGCCGCCCGCAAAGGTGAGTAAAACCGACTCGATAAGAAATTGTTGCAAGATATCAGTGTCAGTCGCACCAACCGCTTTGCGTAGTCCGATCTCTCGTGTGCGTTCAGTAACTGAGACCAACATTATGTTCATAATTCCAATGCCACCAACGACGAGTGAGATAGAAGCGATTGCTGCTAAGAAGAGTGTAAGGATTGAGGTGATATTTCCTACAATAGAAAGAAGATCGGCCTGCGTCATAATACTAAAGTCATCTTTTGTCGGATCAGATATACCGTGATTCTGACGTAATGAGAATGTGATACGTGATTTTACGAAATTAATATCGTACTGGGCGTCCGCCTCGACGAGAATTGTACTGAAATGATTAACGCCAAGCAGTTGTTTCTGCGCAACAGTGATAGGAACAATGACAATATTTCCTTGATCAACGCCACCCATTCCTGTTCCTCCCTTGCTAAGAACTCCGACGATACGAAAAGAAATATTCTTTAATCGTATTGTTTTATTGAGTGGATCAACATAGGACCCGAAGAGTTTCGTTGCGAGATCGGGTCCTATAATTGCAACATGATTTGCAGAATCAACATCTCCCTTAGTGAAAGGATATCCTTTACTAAGAGTAAGATTTCGCACTGAAAACATATCGGCCGATACTCCTTGGTAACTCACTGTTTTGTTGGTATTTCCTTGCACTACTTCTGCTTGTCCGCTCACGAGTGATGCCACTGCGTGTATGGACGGCTCGCGTGAGAGAGAATCAGCGTCAGCTTGTTTCAAACTGGTAATAACGATGCCCTGTGAAGACGCAGGAGGAGAGAATCCGCTCCCACTTGGTGCACCGGGGGCAATGATGATGAGATTAGATCCAACACTTTGTACTTGTCCTAGGATTAAGTTTTGTGCTGATTGGCCAATTGACATCAGAATGATGACTGAGGCGATGCCAATAACGATACCGAGCATTGTGAGAATTGAACGCATTTTCCCATGTGTGAGAGAACGTGTGGCGGTCTTGAAAGCATCTCGTACCAACATATTATTTCAGTGATCCGTGACGGACACGATTGGCGGTAATTGGTGTATCACTCTCTATTGAACCGTCTTTCATTCTAATAATACGATTAGCAAATTCGGCGGTCTGTGTTTCATGCGTTACTAATATGATCGTACGACCACGATCATGAAGCGATTCGAGTATTTCCATAATCTGAAGGCCAGACACCGAGTCGAGATTTCCGGTCGGTTCATCTGCGAAGATGACATTCGGCTCGGTTACGAGTGCTCGTGCTATAGCGACGCGCTGTTTCTGGCCGCCCGAGAGTTTTCCTGCTTCAGTATGTAGTTTGTCGGCGAGTCCGACAGATCGGACTGCTTCTTCAACAAGTGTGCGGCGTTTCGCAGGTAAGATATCAGAATAAAGGAGGGGAATCTCTACATTGTCATATACGGTTAACCGAGAAAGAAGGTTAAATGATTGGAATATGAAACCCATATCTGTGTTGCGGACATGTGCAAGTTCTTGATCATTCATATCGTCGATACGCTTCCCTTGGAAGGTATAGGATCCACCGGTTGGTCGGTCGAGGAAACTGAGTATTTGTAGAAGTGTGGATTTACCACTCCCTGATGGTCCCATAATGGAGACAAATTCGCCTTTATTTATCGAGAGTGTTACTCCGCGCAGAGCGCGAGTTGGTGTCTCTTCTTCTATATATTCTTTTTGTAAATCGTGAATCTCGATCATTTGATTTAGCATAAGTTACTCCAAGAGCGAATCTGCTGATTCGCCTACTGGGTCTTTTTAAGCCCAATATTAATGACTTGTTCACCTTCGGTAACTCCAGAGAGAATCTCGACATTTCCTTTTTGATCTTGGATACCAAGAGTAACAGGAGTAGTAGTTACAGTGTTTCCTGAAAGTGTTTCAACGAATGTACCATTATCGTTCTGCAAGATGGCATACTGAGGGAGAATCAACACATCATTATGTTGTTTCGTCTGGATAGTAATGTTTGCAGTAAGGCCGCTCTTCAATCGCGGGTCAGGTTTCTCGAATGAGATTTTTATCTGATAACTAATGACTCCTTGAGTGTTTGTTTGCGCTGGTGCAATATAAAATACTTTTCCTGAGAAGGTCTCATTCGGGAAAGCGTCGAGGGTCATCGTTACTATATTACCGACCGTCAATTTCCCGACGTCGGTTTCAGATACTCCTGCGTTGACTTCGAATCCGTCATTACCAATAAGAGAAGCAAGTGGTGCACTCGGGGAAGCAAGTTGGCCCACTTTCGCGTCAAACTGTGTCACGATGCCGCTAATAGGCGCGATAATTCGAGCGTTCTGTATCTTAGCCAATGCACTATCGACATTTGCACGTGCTTGAGTGATTTTTGCATCAGTTACTGAAGAAACAATCCCATCACCAACATTTGCCTGAGCGTCAGCGATAGATTTCTGACGGGTTTCGAGTGCGGTCTGATAGCTTTTCAGTGCATTTGCATAGCCACTCCAGCGAGTGTTGGGGACATTAATAACCCAAACACTCCCCACATAGCTGCTGGCAGAAACAGAATCGGGGAAGCGAACAAAGAGTCCTTGGGTACCCAATGGAACATCAGCATTTGTTGTTACTGATTCTGTGCCTGATTCAAGACCAGAATAATTAAAAGAGGCACCACCGAGTGCGCTTGATGCATACACTTCTATTTTATATAACCCATCAGCAGTTCCGGTATACGATCCAGAAATAACAGGAGGAGGATTCGTTGTAAAAGTATATGTCGGTACCGCGGCGAAATTGCTATGCATGCTCTGCCACGCGCCCGCGACTAAAGAATCTTGTTGGGCAGTAACATTCGAAAGATTGTCTTTCGAAGCGGATGCTTGTTGTTCAATAATAGTGAGTCCCGCTTGAGCATTGCGTAATTGTGCAGCAAGGTCGGTTATATTGAGTTCTGCCAGTATCTGGCCAGCGTATACCGATGCTCCAAGAGTTGTGTAGGTATGAGCAATAATGCCGCTGCTGCCGAATGAGAGATCGACACTCTTTGCTGGGGTCGTATTACCGGTAAGTGAGACCGATTCGGCGACAGAACCGCGCTGTACGGTCACGAATTGGTAGGATGAACTCTTATGAAAAAAGAAAAAGCTTCCAATACCTATTAACGCCACACCAATAACGCTCATTGCGACTTTTGATTTAATAATCCTCCGAAAAGGAGGAATAAGTAAAGAAAATATCTTTTGCATATGATTGACAAGTATTCTATCAGATTCACTATGAAAGTCAAATCTGATAGAAATATTTTTATGAGCGTTTTTAATGACTGATGTTTTGCACAGGCAGGTCTCCCCATTGTTTAATAAAGAGTCATACTGTACGCAGCGGACTCACATTACTGCCGCTTTATTAATTATTCATCACTATGAAAGCACTAAACGGTCTCGCATTCATCCTGGTTATTATCGGCGGACTCAATTGGGGTCTTATTGCAATTAGCTATTGGATGGGAAGCAATTGGAACGTGGTAAATCTTCTCCTTCGTCAGTGGCCGGTGATTGAGAATGTTGTTTACTTCGTCGTTGGTCTCTCGGCGCTATCTCTTGTGTTCAAACACAAGGGTTGCTGCATGAACAACGGTCAGAGAATGTAATTCTTAAATTTTAAATAAACAATCGCCGGCACTTTGTGCCGGCGATTGTTTATTTTGCGGTGACGATGTCCCGAAGTTAGAACCAGTTCGGGTGTTATCTTTTCATCGTGTTGATAAAATTATACGCCAATTACGCCGAATTTACAAGGATAATCCTAGTTATTTTGACATTCCGGTGTTTGCTCAAAAGGTCTATTAATCGGTATTTGCTTAATTTAGCTAAAATTGGTCACCCTTCGTGTCAGATTCCTCAATTAGCTTACTTTCCTTAAGGTATCGGCTTACCGCATACCACGCAGAGTTTATTATCGGTATCAGCAGTGTCCAGCGTGGGTCATGCTCTACATAAGCCAAAACGATCGGAAGGATTGAGGAGACTCCGGAGTAAAGGAAAACGATGGATAGGTGCTTTAACGCTTCTTTTTGTGGTGTTGTCATAGGTTAATAAATTATTTTCTTTATAATGGCCAAACCCTCCTCGATCTTTCTCACACCGTCCTCGACTGAGGTATTTGGCGTGTGATCGCCAGCAAGGGCAACAAGCTCGTCTAATATCCGCTTATCGGTTGCAGGACAATTTGGTTTCTTTGAGTAAATCTCAAAATGGCCAACAATGTGATCACGGTCGACCGGTATTTGCCATCGTTGGCAGATCTCGTGGATCATCATTGCACTCGCTTGTTTCATTGCCTCCGTCCAGATGTCGTCAGGTTTTCCCTCGTGTTCAATCCCGATCGTATAGAGGTTTGGATTAATCTTTTGCTTTATAAGTTTCCAAGTCGGTGCATCTACACGGCCAGCGTGCCAAGCAGTATCTTCCTCTCGGACATACTGATGCACTTCGCCATTTTTCCCGATGCCGTAATGAGCACTTACTTGCGATGTTGGGTTTGTAAACCATGCATCAGTTCCGGCCAGCGTGCCGTCCATAATGTGAATGACAATTGCTTCTGGTCGATAGCTATTGCGACCAGCCCAGAAGTTTGGAGACTTTTTTTGAATAATATTCATAGTTATTTGTTTACAGTTATTAATAAATTTATAAGAGCCGCGATTAATCCTCCCACCGATGCTGTCGCTAAGATCCAAAAGAAACGCTTGAGCCAGTCGACATCAGTCCCGACTTTTGTCACATCATCTTGCAAGTGGACGAGATGATTATCTTTTATCTCGTTTATTGTTTTCTCGACTCGATCAAGTCGCTCATCTTGTATTTGGTTTTGATATTCTGTCTTATCCATATTTTTATTTCGGGACATATACCGAGTCGAATCTATTGATGAGACCTCTGCCCTCTAATTCCTCCTCGAGTCGGTCTTGGACATCCCGATCACGCCAGAACTTTTCTTTTTCCATGTCGACTGATTTTGCTTTTGCACCGACGAGTCCATACAGAAACTTCACGACTCCTGATGTGTTGTCATCGGAGAGTTTTCCGGCTGTGGTGTAGAAGCGACCAAGAGCCGTGTTCAAGAAATGAAGTTTATAAGCATTTGCTCGATAGCTGACATTTCCGCTTTTATCTTTATGTTCGTTAACCTCTAACCAGTCACGCAATCCGGGAATCGCATTCACGAATGGATAGACACGGCTTCCTTCTTTGATCGGCTCACCAGTGAATAGGTTCTGTCCTGTGGCCGCCTCAATCGGGTATTTCAGAATTGGTGATAATTCACCGACCATGCTCGCCAAGGTTCTCTGTGGGCTTCCTTTATAGAGGCGGTTTATATCCTCGACTGGCAGACCGAGACCGTATAGATATTGTGAAAATCCGTTTTTCTCACCAAGTCGGACCGGCAATCCCTCTCTCATGTATGGAGGTAGATATTGGAATTCCTCTTTGGCTTTTTCTTTGTCGACTTGAAGGTTGTCTACAAGCTTGCCGATTGAGGCGTACTTACCGGGTTGTTTTACTATTTGTTCAAGCTGAAGTGGGATGTTGCCACGAGTCCATCGGTAGAATGGCAACAGTCGCTTCATAATGTTTTGCTCGAAAGGTGCGAGTGCTTCCGGTGCGTAGTCGAAGTGGAATTGGAATACTGACTTCGCGGCTTGCTCTGGTGCATCACCTTTGACCAAACGATCCACAAATAGAGGCAGACGCAATCGGTTCTCAGTGATCTCCATTGCGTTTTTAGGCAAATCCATAAGTTTGCCGACAGCACCTTTGTTGACATCTTTTTCGACCTCACGCATCACATCCAAGTAACCGGGCTGATTTACCACTCCCAGCCTCTCGGCAATTTCTTTTATTTGCTGGTAGGTGTATTTCGTACCCAGCTTGGTTGTGATTGTTCCTTTGACTCCTCGAGCAATCTGATCGCCCTGGAGGTATCGAGCAGGGTTTTTG